>NZ_DBHKZA010000134.1:0-8663 GCF_057314935.1 Achromobacter sp. | reverse complement strand
GTCAGTGGGGGAGGACCGGGTGCTTAGGGTTCTTGCCCCGGATGGAGAGGGTGAGGAATATCTTGCGGGGCCCGCCCCCGGCCGGCCGCGCGGGCGGCCTTTGGGGGCTTACGTGGTGTCTTGCGTCGAGGGGATGGAGCGATGGGTGGCGCGCGTACTGGTCCAGCTATGCAAGCGGCGGTCTGCCGCGCGACACCCGTCGCTCCCCCTTACCTCGCCGGTGACGTACCGCCAGAAAACCACCCGCCACCCGCGCGCAGCGGCCACCGTCACAAAACCTGAAGACGCGTATGCCGATTACGGCCGCCCGCGCGGCCGCAATCGGCGGGCACCGTAAGACTCGTCAAGGATCCTGGACCTGGCGGCGCACCAAGCCAAGACGGCGGCAGGTGGTCGGCGGGGCGGCCTGACTGCGCGCAACCTTGATGCGCCCGAGGGAATCTGAAGGAGTCGCCGAAGGCGAGGACGAAGATGACGACGGGAGAGTCCGGAGCGAAGGCTCCGGACCGCAATCGTGGGCGCGCGCAGTCAGGCCGCCCCGCCGACCAGCGACCTACGAAGCACAACGCATGGACCACGAAGGAAGAAGAGCCGAAGCTTCGCGATCACCGCTTCAACGACTCCCAACTCTTCATCAACCGCTTGACCGACACCGGCATCGGCGTCCGAAGTTCCTGCGCAAACAACGCCACCCGCAGTTCCTCCAGCAACCACCGGAACTCGTCCAGGCGCGGATCGGGCGCCCCCTTGAGTGCCGCCCTCGCCCGCTGATACTGCGTCACCAGCGGCGCCATTTCCGCGACCAGCTTCGCGTCGCGTCCCGGATCCGCCCGCAACTTATCGATGCGGGCCACAGCCGCCTTCAGATAGCGCGGATAGTGCGAAAGTTGCGAATATGGCGTGTCGCGGATGAACATCTTCGGCATCAGCGCGCCGATCTGCTGTTGAAGGTCGGCGTACGCCGCCGCGTGCGGCTTCGCTTGCGGCAGCTTGCGTTGCAACGCCGCGTACTCCGTCAGCACCGCGCCCGCCAGCCTGGCCACTTCCTGCGCCAGCAGGCCCAGACGGCCCTTGCCTTCCGTGCGGCGCGCGTCGAATTGCTGCTCGTTCACCGGCCACGGTTCGGCCAGGCACGCCTGCCCCAGCGCGCAGTCGATGATCTGGTCGCGCAGTTCTTCCTGCGTGCCCAGCGTCATGTACAGCATGCTGATCTTGGTCAGGTCCGCCAGGTTCTTTTCCAGGAACTTGACCTGCTCGCGCAGCCCCAGTCGGAAGAGCTTCAACAGGCCCGCGCGGTGGTGCTTGCGCGCCTCGTCCGGATCGTCGAACACGTCCAGGTCGCAATGCGTGCCCCGGTCCACCAGCGCCGGATAGCCGATGACGGACTGGCCGCGCCGCTTGATCTCCATGATCTCCGGCAAGGGGCCGAACGACCATGTCGTCAGATTCTCGTGCGCCAGCGCCTGGGCAACCTGCGTATCGCTGGCCGCCAGTTGCTGGAAGGTCGCCTGTGCCTGCTTGCCGAATTCCGCACGCAACTGCGCCAGGTTGCGCCCGGCGGCGAGCATGCGGCCGTGTTCGTCGACCACGCGGAAATTCATGAACAGGTGGGCGGGCAAGGTTTCAAGCTTGAAGTCGCCCACGGCCGGCCTCACCTGCACCTGGTCCCACATGTCGGCGATGATGGCATCCACCAGGCCTTGCTGCGGATCCGCCTGCCGTTCGAACCAGCGCTCGTAGAAGCCGGCCGCATAGTCGGGCAGCGGCACGCAATGGCGGCGCAGCTTTTGCGGCAGCGACTTCAGCAGCAGGTGGACCTTTTCCTTCAGCATGCCGGGCACCAGCCACTCGCAGCGGTCCGGGTCGATCTGGTTCAGCGCGAACAGCGGTACCGACAGCGTCACGCCGTCACGCGGCGAACCGGGCTCGAAGTGGTAGTCCAGCGCCATGGACACCCCTTGCCATTCCACCTTCTTGGGAAAGACATCGGTCGTGACGCCGGCGGCTTCGTGCCGCATCAGCTCGTCGCGGGTCAGCATCAGCTTGGCGGCGGCCGCCTTGTCCAGGCTGGACACCCACTTTTCCAGCGACGCCGTCTGAGAGATATCGGCGGGCAGCTGGCGGTCGTAGAAGGCGAAGATCAGTTCGTCGTCCACCAGGATGTCCGGGCGGCGCGTCTGATGCTCCAGTTTTTCGATGCCGGCGATCAGCTTGCGGTTGTGCGCCACGAAGGGCAGGCGCGTGTCGATCTCGCCGGGCACCAGCGCCTGGCGGATGAACAGTTCGCGCGCATGGGTCGGGTTCACGCGGCCATAGTGGATGCGGCGGCCCGTGTAGATGGTCAGCCCGTACAGCGTGGCGCGCTCGTTGGCCACGACCTGCCCGGCCTTCTTTTCCCACCGCGGGTCCGACCAGTTTTTGCGGATCAGGTGGGCGCCCACCTTTTCCAGCCATACCGGATCGATCCGGGCGACGCAGCGCGCGTACAGCCGCGTGGTCTCGACCAGTTCGGCCGCCATGATCCAGCGCCCCGCCTTCTTCACCAGGCGCGAACCCGGGTGGATATGGAAGCGGATCTCGCGCGCGCCCTGGTAGTGGCCGCCCTCGTCGCTCTTGAAGCCGATATTGCCCAGCAGCCCGGACAAGAGCGCCAGATGCAGCTGTTCGTAGGTGGCTTCCGCCTGATTGACCCGCCAGCCCTGCTCGCCCACCAGCGCGGACAATTGGGTGTGCACGTCGTGCCATTCGCGCAGCCGGATCGGCGACAGGAAATTCTGCCGCAAGAGGTTCACCAGCTTGCGCTGGGACGCCTTGTGCTGGACCTGTTCGCCATACCAGCGCCACAGTTTCAGGAAGGAGATGAATTCCGACTTGTCGTCGGCGAACTTGGCGTGCGCCGCTTCCGCGGCCTCGCGCTCCTGCATGGGGCGGTCACGCGCGTCCTGCACCGACAAGGCCGATGCGATGATCAGCATTTCGGACAGGCATTGGTGTTCGCGCGCGGCCAGAATCATGCGGCCGATGCGCGGATCCACCGGCAGCTTGGCCAGCTCGTGCCCCGTCTCGGTCAGCACGAACGACGCGCCGGTGCGCGAGGCCTCGCCGTCATCGTCCGACGCGGACGCCAGTTCGATCGCGCCCAGCTCCTGCAGCAGGTGGTAGCCGTCGGCGACGGCGCGCCCGGGCGGCGCCTCGACGAAGGGGAACTGCTCGATGTCGTCGAGCTTCAGCGATTTCATCCGCAGGATGACGGACGCCAGCGACGAACGCAGCACTTCCGGATCGGTGAAGGCGGCGCGGTTGTTGAAGTCCAGCTCGTCGTAGAGGCGGATGCACAGGCCCGGCCCCACCCGGCCGCAACGGCCGGCGCGCTGGTTGGCCGAGGCGCGGCTGATCGGTTCGATCCGCAGCTGCTCGACCTTGTTGCGCCAGGAATAGCGCTTGATGCGCGCCAGCCCGCTGTCGACCACGAAGCGGATGCCCGGCACCGTCAGCGAGGTTTCCGCCACGTTGGTGGCCAGCACGATGCGCCGCGCGTTGGTGCGCGGATGGAAGATCTGCTCCTGCTCGGCCTGCGACAGGCGCGCGTACAGCGGCAGCACCTCGGTGCCTGCGGGATGGCGCTTGCGCAGGGCCTCGGCGGATTCGCGGATTTCGCGTTCGCCGGGCAGGAACACCAGCACGTCGCCCGGGCCGTGCCGGGCACATTCGTCCACGGCGTCCACGATGGCGTCGATCAGGTCGCGTTCTTCGTCGCCCGACATGCGCTCGCGGTCGCGGCCAGGCTTGGCGGCAGGCGCCGCCTCGTCGTCGGCCAGCTCCTCGCGCACGGGGCGGTAGCGGACTTCGACCGGGTACAGGCGGCCCGATACCTCGATCACCGGCGCGGGCTTGTCCTCGGATGCGGCGAAATGGCGGGCGAAGCGCTCGGCGTCAATGGTGGCCGACGTGATGATCAGCTTCAGGTCCGGGCGCCGCGGCAGCAGCTGCTTCAGGTAGCCCAGCAGGAAATCGATGTTCAGGCTGCGTTCGTGCGCCTCGTCGATGATGATCGTGTCGTAGCGGCGCAAAAGCGGATCGCGCTGCGATTCGGCCAGCAGGATGCCGTCGGTCATCAGCTTGATGGACGCGTTGGGGCCGGTGCGGTCGTTGAACCGCACCTGATAGCCGACCACTTCGCCCATCGGGGTATTCAGCTCTTCGGCAATGCGCTTGGCGACCGAGGTCGCGGCCAGACGGCGCGGCTGGGTGTGGCCGATCATCTTCTGGCGCCCGCGGCCCAGTTCCAGGCAGATCTTGGGCAGCTGGGTGGTCTTGCCCGAGCCGGTTTCCCCGCTGACGATCACGACCTGATGGCCGGCGATCGCGCGTGCGATCTCCTGCCGCCGCGCGCTGACGGGCAGGTCTTCAGGGTAGGTCACCGCAGGGATGGGGCGCTCGGGACGCTCGGGGCGCGGCGCCCGTTTGGCCGCGCGGGCGGCGTCGGCCGCGGCGGCCGGAGCCCCCGGGGAAGCCGTCTTGGGCGCCCGCGGGCGGGAGGATTCAGGCATGTACGATAGTCCGGTTAGCCGGGCATTATAAATTTCTATGGCTTCCCTGCCCGCGGGCCAGCCGGACGCCGTAGAAATCGGGTACGAAATAAGCGCTGATTTTCCGCCTGCACCCGACCCCGGCGGCCATATAATTTCGCCACGCCGTCACCGGACGGCGCTATGGCGCGGCAAAGCGCCGCGTTTTTACCGACTCTCAGGAATCCCTCCGCCCATCATGCCCGACCTGGAACCAGACACCGTCTCCGCCCTCGAAGCCCCAGAATTCGCACCCGCCCAGTTCGTCCGATGGTTTCGAGACGTGGCGCCCTATGTGCATGCGTTCCGAGGCAAGACATTCGTGGTGGCGTTCGGTGGTGAACTGGTGCAGGCCGGCGCACTCAATACGTTGGTGCAGGACCTGTCCTTGCTATCGTCGCTGGGTATCCGGCTGGTGCTGGTGCATGGCTCGCGCCCGCAGGTCAATGAACAGCTGCGCCTGAAGGGTTTCACGCAGCAGTTCGACCGCGGCCTGGCCCCCACCGACGCCGCCGCGCTGGAATGCGCCAAGGAGGCCGCCGGCGAGATCCGTCTGGACATCGAAGCCGCGTTCAGCCAGGGGCTGCCCAACACGCCGATGTCGCACGCGCACATCCGCGTCATTTCGGGCAATTTCGTCACGGCGCGCCCCACCGGCGTGCTGGACGGGGTGGACTACAAGCACACCGGCCAGGTCCGCAAGATCGACACCGAGGCATTGAAATTCGCCATCGAGAAAGGCTCGTCGGTGGTGCTGCTGTCGCCGCTGGGCTTTTCGCCGACGGGCGACGCGTTCAACCTGGCCATGGAAGACCTGGCCACCAGCGTCGCCGTGGCGCTGCGCGCCGAAAAGCTGATCTTCCTGTCGACCTCGCAAGGCGTGCTGAACGACGACGGCACGCTGGACACCGAACTGGCCCGTGTGGACGCCGACGCGCTGCTGGCCGGCGGCGAGCTGGACGAAGAAACCCATGCCTTCCTGCAGTACGCGTCGCTGGCAGTCAAACGCGGCGTGGCCCGCGCCCACCTGCTGCCGTTCGCGCTGGACGGCAGCGTGCTGCTCGAGATCTTCACCCACGACGGCGTGGGCACCATGGTGGTGGAAGACACGCTGGACGATCTGCGCGCCGCCACGATCGACGACGTAGGCGCCATCCTGAGCCTGATCGAACCGCTGGAAGCCGACGGCACCCTGGTGCCGCGCCCGCGCAGCGTGATCGAACGCGACGTGGAGAATTTCACCGTGCTGGAGCACGACGGCGTGATCTACGGCTGCGCCGCCCTGCACACCTTCGCCGACGAGCACATGGCCGAAATGGCCTGCCTGATCGTCCACCCCGAATGGCAGGGGTCCGGCGAAGGCGAAATCCTGCTGCGCCATATGGAGTCCCGCGCCCGTGCCACCGGCGCCAAGCGCTTGTTCGTGCTGACCACCCGCACGTCCCACTGGTTCATCAAGCGCGGATTCGTGCAGGGCGGCGTCACGGACCTGCCCCGCGAAAAGCAGAACAACTACAACCGTTCGCGCAACAGCATGGTCTTCATCAAGAAGCTGTAACCGCCGCAACGGGCCCTGACCGCAGGGTTCGAAGGGGCTTGGCGCCCTCTGGACGCCAAGCCCGCTAAAATACGCCGTTATCTATCTTTCCGGCAGCGAACCATGTCCCGTATCGTCAACTGTGTGAAATTGAAGCGTGAAGCCGAAGGGCTGGATTTTCCTCCCTACCCCGGCGAACTCGGCACGAAGATCTGGCAGAGCATTTCCAAGGAAGCTTGGGAAGAATGGAAGGCCATCCAGACGCGCCTGGTCAACGAAAACCGCCTGAACCTGGCCGACGCCCGTGCGCGCAAGTACCTGAAAGAACAGATGGAACGCTTCCTGTTCGAAGACGGCACCGTGGAAGCCCACGGCTACGTCCCGCCCTCGGCCTGATCCGCTGCGCCGACCGTATCAGACGGCATCCGGCGCGCCCATCCGAAGCCCCTCGCCCGCGAGGGGCTTCGCGTTTTCGGGCACTGCCCCCACATCATCAAGACGGCGTTGCCCGCTACGCTTAAGATTCGAACATTGTTGGCCGTATTAATGCAGTCATGAGAGAAGAATCGCGCTTGCCTTACCCCGCGGACCCGCCGCCGTCCATCGCGCGCGCGCTGGCGATTGCCCCAGACCGCAAGACCGGTACGCTTCACGACGTGCGGCACGTTGTCGTCCTGATGCAAGAGAACCGGTCGTTCGACCACTACTTCGGCACGCTGCCCGGCGTGCGCGGTTTCGCGGACCCGCATCCGGCGCCCACGGCGGCCGGCAACGTGCTGACGCAATCGGACGGCGAGGCAAGCTGCCGCCCCTATGCGCTGCGCACGGAATACGCCAGCGGCACGCCGGTGGGCTACATCACGCCGCACACGTGGGACGACGCGCAACGCGCGTGGAATGACGGCCGCATGGACCAATGGCTGTCCGCCAAGAGCCGTCTGGGGCTGGGTGCCTACACCAGCGAAGACGTGCCTTTCCAGACGGCGTTGGCCAATGCCTTCACCGTGTGCGACGCCTACCATTGCTCGTTGCACGCCGGCACCAATCCCAACCGGCTGTTCCTGTGGACCGGCACCAACGATCCGGAAGGCCTGGCCGGCGGCCCCGCGTTGGTCAACACCTACGACCGCCTGGGCCCGCCCGATGAAGGCTACGCCTGGACCACCTACCCTGAACGCCTGCAAGAGGCGGGCGTGGACTGGCGTGTCTATCAGGACATGGCGGACAACTTTCACGACAACCCGCTCGCCGGTTTCAGGCAGTATCGCCGCCAGCACGCCAGCGGCGAGGCGGCCGCCCCGTTGCGCGACCGCGGCCTGTCCACTTACACGCTGGACGACCTGGCCCGCGACGTGGACGACGGCACGCTGCCCCAGGTGTCCTGGATCGTCGCGCCCACGGCCGATTCCGAGCATCCGGAGGTGTCGTCGCCCCGCCAGGGCGGCGCGTACACCGAGCGCGTCCTGGACATCCTGACCCGCAACCCGGAGACCTGGAGCCGCTGCGTGTTCCTGGTCACGTACGACGAGAACGACTGCTTCTTCGACCACATGCCGCCCCCCGCGCCGCCCGCCCGCCATGCCGATGGCCGTTCGGGCGGATTGTCCACGGTGGAGCTGGACGGCGAATACCATGACACGCGCCACGGGCCCAGCGCCGCGTCCAACGATGACCCCGCCAGCCTGCACGGCCGCGGCTTCGGCCTGGGGCCGCGCGTGCCGATGCTGGTGGTGTCGCCCTGGAGCCGCGGCGGCTGGGTCAACTCGCAGGTGTTCGACCACACCTCGGTAATCCGCTTCCTGGAGGCCCGCTTCGGCGTGGCCGAACCCAATATCAGCCCCTGGCGCCGCGCCGTGGCCGGCGACCTGACGTCGGCTTTCGACTTCGCCGGCGACCGCGGCTCGCTTCATCCCGACAGCAACCGCCACGCCTGCCCGCTGCCCTACGCGCTGGAAGCCGTGGGCCGCATGACGGCTGACGGCGAGCACTACCGCCTGACCTTGCGCAACTCCGGCAGCGCGGGCGCCGTGCTGCATGTGTACGACCGCCTGGACCTGGCGCAGGCGCCCCGCCGCTACACCGTGGGTCTGGGCGCGCGGCTGGACGACGGTTGGCGCCTGGGCGAGCACGGCGCTTATGACCTGTGGCTGCTGGGGCCGGACGGCTTTCATCGTCAATTCCGCGGCGACGCGCGGGACGCCGGCATGCTGGAGGCGCAGTTCGTGCCCGTGACCTCGGGCCTGCGCCTACGGCTGATCAACCACAGCGACACGCCCCAGCCCGTAAAGGTGGAGTCGCACATGGGCGACGGCTGGCGCGCCATGACGCACGTGCAAGCCGGCGGCGCGCTGGAACTCAAATACGCCGGCTGTGAAGGCTGGTACGACCTGGAAATCAGCGCCCCCGCGCTGCCGGCGTTCGGGCGCCGCCTGGCCGGCCGCGTCGACGCCGGCAAACCCGGCGTGCCGGACCCGCGCCTGTGCCAGGGCGCTGCGCTGCCGTAGTGGTCCGCGCAGGCGCCAGCCCGATCAGGCAAGAAAAAACCCCAGGGCAAGCTG
>NZ_DBHKZA010000133.1:0-8821 GCF_057314935.1 Achromobacter sp. | reverse complement strand
AGGACCAAACGCTGGCGCCAGAACGCGCCATGTTCAGGCCACCCGTTCGCGTTTGAAAACAGACTGAACGCCCATTTCCACGAAGGGATATGGGTCGAATAGGAGGTGGTGACTGTACGTGTGGCCACGCCGGTGGCCAATGGGTCGTATGCGTAGGCCCCGCCGGATGGAAAGGACGCGTTGATTTCGTATCCTGATCCCGTCCTGTTGCGCACCACATAGGATCCGTTGCGGTTCGTATCCGGCGCGCTGTTGTCGGCGTCCTTGAAATTGGTGCCCGTGATGACGATCGCATCAAGGTTTGCGAAGGGATGACCCGACGCGCTTACAAAGATGCGGGACGAGGCCGGGTCGGTGGGGGTGATGGAACTGATGGGATACGGCGTGACCGTCGTGCTGCTGCCGCCGCCGGGCTGCAGTTCGGTCGGTAGCCGCTTAACGATCGTGCCAGTGACGTGCTGAGCGTCGGTGTAGCCTTCTATCCGGACAATGCCGTAGCCGGCGTGCAGGAATTCCCACTCCACACCGATAGATCCGCGCTGGTCGTTCTCAACCGGCTGCCCGTCACCGTCCCAGGCTCGGCCCTCGGTGTGGATCGGCGTCTGATTTCCGGTCACCGGCGGCCCTTCGGAATTCACCGGCCCGACCGCGGTGCACTGGTACACCCGATTGTCGACCCGGCGTCGGTCGCCGATGTTCACTTCCTGGTAAACGCCCCAGGGCTTCACCGCGGAAAGGTCTGCGGTCTCCAGATAGAACAGCGTTCCGACGTGCGCCGGCAGGAAAATTCCCGCGCTGGCTGTCAAAGTCACGGCCCCCACTTCCGCATTGGTGGTGACAGTGATCCCTTCATTGGAGTTCACGTCGTCAAACGGCCCATCGGTGAAATCGGCAAGCACCATCGAGAAGGACGTGGCGCTCAGCCGCAACAGCTTTCGCGTCTGATAAAGGCGATGGAAGATATACATGGTGTCGGCGCTCTGCACGACGCGCAGATTGCAGGTGCCATCTTCCGCAGTCAGATCGGCGGCGGTGTACGGCGTAGCGACTTCCACTGGCGAGCCGCCCACCACCAGCAGCCCGCGATTCGTGTAGAAACGGACATACAGATGGCCGAACTCCAGCATGTAGGAAACGCGCTCGGACACCTGGAAGCGGATCAGCCACGACCGCACCGCCCCACTCTTGATCCCGAAAATGTATTGAGTGCCACCGCGGCGCACGAGCGGCCCCTGCACCGAAGGCAAGAAATTCTCCAGCACTGCGCAGCCATTGAAATACTTGGCCAGGTCCGTCCGGCCGGCGAGCATCGGACTCAGCACGCCGCCGTCGAATGTGTTCTGGATCGGGGTGTCCTTGGCCATTACAGTCGGCTCTCCAGCCAGGAATCATCTGCGGTCGCCACAGCGGGGCGCTCGATGGCGTTCATACGCCGGGCGTCGGCCACGGCCACCTCATACTCTTGCGCGGCGGTCTGCTTCTTCGTGTTCGACTGCGTCAGCGTCTCGCAGGACTCGAATGCGAGTTTGCAGGCAAACGCCTCCACAAACAGAGCATCGAACAGCGTTGGGTCCTCGACCCGCCTGACGTAGCGGATGCGCAGCGGGCCCGACTGACTGATCAGGATCCGGCCTGCCTCGATGGAATACCAGCCGTCCAATTGGGGCTTGGGCTGGCAGCGCCGCCCATTGACTTCGATGAGGCGTAGGAAGTCTGCCGGCAGCTGGTATTGGTGAGAGAATCCGAACATGGGCACCTCGCTGAGCGCCGGCAGCTGCGCCCGCGCCTTCGAGAAGTGCCACAGGTTCTTGCGCAGCTCGGCATCGCGCACGATGTCGAACATGGACGACAGGGTGTTCGACGCCTGCGAATCGTCGTCCAAAGCAATGATGCGCCCTGCACCAAGCTTGGTGAGGGCGCGATTGGCGATGTCTACCTGAGAGACGGCCATGGGTCAGTCCATTATTGCGATTCGCGGTCGGTGTTGCCGCCGCGCCCGGGGTGCGCTTGCGAACCGGTCTGCTCGGTCTGGCTGCTCGCGGCCTCGCTCGTCGAACTCCGGCCACGACGGCCGCGTGCGTTTCCCGCCTGGCTGCTCGCGGCCTCGTCGTCGGGGGTATACGGTCGCATCCAACGGCCGGGCTCGCCGTTGAATTCGAACACTTCCCCCTCTTCGACCATGCGCATCACCCGGCGCTCGCCCGTCATCTCCGGCCGTTTGACCGGAGTGACGTTGGCGGGGATTTGGCCCCGCTCCAGTGCGATGTACTTGGCCATGGCTTAGGCGACGGTGAAGCCAGACTTGTATTGCTGCTTCGTCTGGATGTCCTTGACCAGGAACGCCGAGAACTGACCGGCAGTCAGCGGGCCCGTACCGACCGTGTAGCGCACGCCCAGGAAGCGCTTGTAGTCGCCCGAAGGCAGCTTGACCTTGATCAGCTCTTTGCCTGCCGTCAGGTCAGCGAGAGCATAGGTCGCCGACGTGAAGTGCACCGTAGGCGAAGTCAGGCCGGCCGCCGCGCTGGATTCCAGCGTGATCGCCACGGTGGCAGCGCCAGCAGCGGTAGCGGCCTGATCAACCTGGACGACCAGATACACGTCCTCGCCGGTGCCGATGTCGACCGTGGCGTTCTTGTTCGCGGGGTTGTGGTCAATGACGTTCGTCGAGATGGCTGTCGCGGTAACCGCTTGGCCGTCCGAGAATTCGTTGGTCTTGTCGAGAATCATGGATATCTCCAGTTTCTTGGGGATGATGCCGCCCGAAGGCGGCGCCGTTCCTTAGCTGACAGCCGCCTCGGTGTTCAGCAGTTGATCGACCAGGCGGATGGGGATGCCCAGGAAATTGGTTTCGAACTGCCCAGCGGCCTCGCGGATCGACAGGGCAGCGCTGGACTTGTTCAGGGCCATCTTTTCCAGCGCCGACTTGATCGTGCGGTTCACGTAGAACCGCGGCTGAACGCCGCCGCCGGTCAGCATGGGCAGGCGATTCTTGGCATCGATCATCAGTTCGATCAGCTTCTGGTTCGCCATCGTGCCGGTGCCGGACGAAGCGTCAGACACATCGATGTTGCAAATGCGGGACACATAGCGCCAGTCCTTCACGACCAGGCCGCAGTCCCATTCGAACAGGTCGCCGTAGGCGCGGTAGCGATCGTTGTTGGCGTCGAACGCGTCCAACTCGCCCAGATCCTGGTGCGTGAGGCCCGCCTTGGAGTTTTTCGGATAGATACCGAAAACCTTGTTCTTGCCCCAGCCGACGAGGTAGATCGAGGTGTTGTCGCTGCCACTGCCGCCGGCGCTGATGATGTTCTGCGAAACGTTGCTGCCGCTGATCGCCGAGTAGCGCGGTTGCAGGCCGTAGAACTGCTCGGGGTTGATGGACGTGTCGCCGTACAGGAACGCAGTGGCGAAGTCCTGGCCCATCTTTTCGATGAAGGCGTTGGCCTCGTCCAGGCGGAACGCGCCGGGATCGTTGGCCATGCGCACAGCTTTCACGTCGGGTTCGCTGCGAGCGGTCAGCATGCCGCACGCGTCATCCACCTGTGCGGTCGTGGACTTGGACACCGGCGTGCCGCCGTACAGCTTGCGCCACGTCGTGGACGGGTAGCCGGTACGGATGGTAGTGCGGTTGCCGGTGGGCAGATTGCCCTCGACCCAGGGGATGTCCTGGACGATTTCGTTGGTTTGCGCCAGCAGTTCGGCCACATCGGCGGTGTCGCCATTGGGGTCGAGCCGCTTGGCGACGTCGATGATGCTGAGCGATTCGTTACCGATGGTGGGCATCGATATCTCCTGGGTGGTTAAGAGGTCTTCATGCTCGGGAACATCCGAGCGGCTCGTGCGGCGTCAGAGTTGGCCGGGGGGTTTGCGCCGCGATCGCCGCCCGCCGGTATCAGGGTTCCCTCGCCGAGATGCTTGCCGATGCGGTGGAAGAGCCGCAGGGTTTCGCCATCGCCGAGGGACTTGGAAATCTTTTCAAGCATCTGCTCGTCGGCACCAAAAGTCCGTACCGCGCGGCGCGCCAGTTCGGTGTTGGCGTCGTATTCGCCGCCCCACTCCTTCTTCAGGGCCTGCACGTCACGCTCGCCTTGCTGCTGGCGTTCGGTATCTGCTGCCTGCTGGACGTCCGCCTGGTACTGGTTCCACTTCGTAGCGAGGGCCTGGGCCTGCGCCACCGGGATTCCGGCCTCGTGCATCCACTTGGCCGCCTCGCCCGCGAACGCTCCGTCCTGGCCTTCCGGCACTGGCAGCTTGTATGCGTCCGCCGACTCCGGCTTTGCCGTCAGGCCTTCCAGGTCATGCAGCGCCTTTACGGCTTCGCCCGCATCCTTGAAACCCTTGCCTTCGATGAACGCCTTGAGGCCGGCGTCCTGGATACTTTCGTGCCACGCGGGCGCAGTAACCTGCGAATCTGCGCCGGGGCTAACCGCCGGGGTTGCGGCCGGAGGCGTGACCGGCCCCGCAGCTGCAGGGGCACCACCAGCCGGCGGCGTGTCTGCTGCGGCTTCGTTGCGCAACAGGCGGGCAAAGAGGAAACGTTTATTCAGGGCGTGCATGTTCTCGCTCCATCAACTGGAAAATGTCTTGTTCACTGAGGTTGAGGTAATAGGCGAGGCGGTTGAACACCTCGCGGCGGCCCTCCGCCTGCATTGAGGCGTGGGTGTCCACGGTGCGCGTGATCGGCGAAACGACTGTGATGGACTCGCGGACACGGCAGAACTTCGCCAGGTCGGCCATAACGCGCTGGCCGGCCTCGGTCAACTGGCCCTTATCGTCCAGAAAGGCGCGGCGGTAAGCGACGCGGCGGCCGAACATCATGCGGAATTTGAATGGGATGTTCATATGCGGGCGTTCGAAGCGTTGACCGCAGCGGCGGTGAGATCCTTGGCGGCCCCTGCGGCAACCGGCGCAGCCTCCAGAAGCTGGGCGGCCTGCTGTTGTTGCATGGCGGCGGCGTCCTGCTCGGCCACTTCTTCCTCAGTGCGCATGTACTTCTGCGGCACGCTGAAGACGTCACCCAGCCCCCGGACGATCGCCTCGGCATTCATGGCGCGGGCGGCATTCGGATCAGCCTGGATGAACGGCGACGAGGCTTCAGCCCAGCGCAGGACGTTCGCGCCCTCTTCTGCTCGCATGGCCTGGTTCAATGGGCTGTCGTACTCGATCTCTACCGCACCGCCAGCCTCCTGGAGTTCAGGCGGCATCTCCGGCAACACACCCGCATGCGACAAGATGTCGACCTCTCGGGTGATCAGCGCGCCCAACATTTCGGACTGAACACGGCCCATAGTGGGCCCGAGCAACACACCCTTTTCCTGGGCACGCTGCAAGACCTCGGTGGCCGTCATCTGGTGGTTGTCGACCAGGATCTGGAACAACGTGACGTAGAACCCCAGGTTCACGGCCTCGCGCTTTTGGTTCGCATAGTCGATTCCCATGGGCACGTTGGCACCCAGGCCAAGGGGTTTGACCAGCTCGTTGCCGTTCATGCCCATATATCCAAAGTTCAGGGCACCTGCCCTCAGGTCGAACGCCTCAAGCGCGCCGTCGTCCGCCAGGATCAGGGGCGGGTCCACGGCCTTCTGGGCGCCCTTGATATTGGTTTTCTCCATGGCATTCAGCATGCGCACGTCCGGTAGCGAGTCCATCGCAGGGGAATAGCCGTACGGAGAATCGTCGGTCGCGTAGAAGCGGCCAATGGCGGCCGGAAACGTTCTGTACCCGCTGTGCTGGACCACGTGGTTGCCGGCATCAAGGCACAGCCAGACCGACTGGATCGGCATGTTTCGGCTGTCGACCCTGCTGTTGTCCCGCTCGGTGCGCGGCCGGATGGCGTGAAGGAACTGGTAGACGGCCTCCGGGCTGCGCTCCAGCGCCAGCTGCATCGACGGGGTGAGCGCATCCCGGCCAAACTTCTGGGCGGCTTGGCGCAGCGTCAATCCCCACTTGACGTGGCACTTGTCGACCATGCCGAACGCGTCCTCGCTGAACCACGTTCGGCTCATGCTTAGCGTGCGGTACCGGATGCCATCCCCCAGCACATCGTCGATCATGATGCCGCCGGCGCCAAAGGCCCCGTGGCTGATGTAGGACTCGCCGATCTGGGCGGCGAAGTTGGCCCGCCAGCGATACCGGTGGGCGAAAAGGGTGTTGGTGACCTGTTCCAGGTATTGGCGGACCGGCGGGGAATCCTTCAGGTCCTCGATCGAAACCGTCAGCCGGTGCCACTTCTGCACACGCGGCGTAATCAGGGAATCCTCGGCAGCTGCAAAGTGCCGCAGGGCCAGCATAGGAGTGGCGTCGTAGATTTTCTCGGTACGCTTCTGCCCGGGCGTGTTGTTGGCGGCCTCGCCAAACTTGCGATAGCGGGGCAAAACCTGCTCGATCACCTCATTCCACTGCCCGTGAAACGACTCGCGCGCCGCTTCCATGGCCGCCTGATCGGCCATGATTTCCCGCACCAGCTCGACGTCCTGGTTGTCCATCAGGATCCCAGGAGGGTTTTCGTGGCCACCGAGCCGGGCGCGGCCGTGGTGTCAGAGGTGAGAATGGTGCTGGCCGTGCCGCGACGGCGGCGCAGGCGTTCAGCTTCGGACTGGCCGGCGGCCGCCGCATCGGTCGCTGCAGGCGGAGCGGCGGGTGCGGGCGGGTCCGGGATCTTGGGGGTGCTGGGTTTGGACAGGAGGCTCGACATGGCGGCACCATTGATGGAATGCCGCCAGTCTGTCTACGCGCGCGCGCAGTGAACTGCGAAAATCAATCCATGATCGCCCGGCTTGGCCGGACAGATCCCTCGGGGCGCTTTCTGGTCACCATCGGCCGGTGCTCGCCGCCGCCCACCAGCAGGTACTGCGCCGCCTCGGCCACATGCGAGAACATGTTCTTGACTGGGGCGTCAGCGAAGCGCTCGCCAGAGACGGCCAGGCGGCGATAGCAGTAACCGCCGGCCAGAGCCTTACGCAGGGTCTTGCAGTCGCTATGCACGAGCAGCCCCGGCTCTCCGTCGATGATCCGCGTCAGCGCGCCATCCACCGCACCGCAACGCAACAGCGGGTCGTTTGTCGGGGCCGGCACGGCGGGCAGGTTGGCAGCCTTCAAGATCTGGAACGGCGTCGTTTCGTCGCTCTGCGCGCGGTTGTCACCTGACGGATCGCCCCAGAAGCCACCGATGTGGAAGCCCTGATACATCTGGGCCAGGTGAAGGTGGATCTCGTGGGCGAACTTCTCGGCGCCCATGTTGGTCGCCACCAGTTCCGACCGGATGCGCCAGCCGCCCATAGCGCGGCGCTGGGCGAAGACCGCGGCCGGCGTCAGGCCGAAGTCCATGCCGATCATCAGCGGCAAGCGCGGGTCCAGCTCGAAGTCTCGGCAGTGCATCGAGTCCTGGTAGTCGGGATGGATAGGCCGGCCGTCCACCACGAAGCCGTACTGGTTGCCCAGGTTGACCTTGATCCAGTCCTCCTTTTTGCCCTGCATGCCGCGCTCGTAGTAGCCCGGCGGCAGGTTGGCCAGGTTCTCAGCCTTGGGGTTCACCTGCCACCGATCGCCTGGCTTCACCACCCCGCCCGGCTGACGCAGGAACAGCCAGCCCTCGGGCTTCTCTTCCTCGGCCAGCTTGTAATACCAGTGGTCGCTATCCGGCGCGTTGGTGTCGCCAAAGAGGCCGAACCAGGTGGGCCGGACGTCCTTCGGGTAGCGCCCGACGCGCAAGTCCAGCATGTCCACGATGGCCTTGACCAGTTCCTTGACCTCGTTGAGCCAGGCGAAGGTCAACTGCAGGCCGCGCAACTTGCGCTCGTGTTCCGGCCGATCCAGGGCGATAAACACCAGCTCCGCCTCTACGCTGGTTCCGTCGTCCAGATCGAAGGACAGGTAATGCGTCGGCGGCTCCAGGCCACCGGCCACCCAGCGGCCCAGATCGCCGAACATTTCCAGCCAGTCCTTGGTCGTGGTGCTCATCAAGTCCGGATAGGTGTTCCGAATTGCGGCGCCGCGGGATCGCCGCACGCCCTGCGCGTCCGGCTCCTGCTCGCACATGATGTCCATGGCGCGCCAGCAGCTGGCATTGGTCTTGCCACTGCCCAGCGGCCCCATGATCATCGTCCGCGGCGCGCGTGAGGCGATGTACTGGGCCAGCACCGGCCCCTGGGCAGCGTAGTCGTAGTGAATCTCGGGCTGCATCAGGCGCCATCCTTGCGGCCGGTCAGGTCGCGGCGCACAACGCGCGGGCGCGTGATCGTCAGCTTGTCGTTCAGCATGCCCAGGTGGCGCATGGCCAGGGCGAGCGCGGCATCCTTGCTGAATGTCTTCGCCTTCTTGGTGGTGCCGATGGCTTCCCGGTCTTCGCCCCGGCCGGCGAACTCCTCGATGCTTTCCAACTGCGCCACCGCGGCGGCGGTATCGTCGTCCAGCTCGTGCGGCGCCTTCAACCTGCCGTCGTCGTGATAAAGCCGCCGGATATCGAAGAACGCCAGGCGGGCCAGCTCCTGTAACACCCGATCCTGGGTAATCTCGGTTCGGGCAGACCGCGCCTCTTTGCCAGCCTGGATAGCCTTCGCCACCTTTGCATTGCTCAACAGTCGCGAACCCTGCGATTCGGCCGTCTTCGGGCTATATCCTGCCCTGATCGCGGCCTGCTTGGCGTTCAGGTCGATCAGGTATTCGGCAGCGAACCGCCGTTGTTTCTCGTTCAGGCTCATTCTTCGAATCCCGGCAGGGAGAGGGTTTCCCCGGTCGCAACGGCGCGGCGCGGGCGTTTGTTCAGGAGCTGTAACAGCGCGGGCACAGTTAGCCCGTACGCGTGCGCGACAGCTGGCAGGTG
>NZ_DBHKZA010000132.1:0-9171 GCF_057314935.1 Achromobacter sp. | reverse complement strand
GAACTGTCCTGCGTCTCGGAAAGCGGCAAGGTGGCGTTGAAAGGGGTGATCCCCTCGCCGTCGTCGGAAGACCTGAGCGTCAAGCTGAGCTATTTCGACGCCGACCTGACCTTCAATTCGGACACCGCCGCCAACAGCTACGTGGTGGAGGATTTCCGGCAATCGGTGTTCACGCTGCTGGTGCCGTCCGCGGGCACGGCGCTGACGCTTTACGCGTTGCCTTCCAGCGTGGCGGTGGACAAGAACGCGGACGGGGAAATCACTGGCAAGTTCCAGGCCAGGCTGACGGCGCCGCGGCCCCGTTCTGCCTCAGGCGTGCAGACGGACGCCCCGCTCAAGGCGACCCTGAACTGCGACTACCGCTACTCGCTGTAGACGGTCAGCGCGGGGCGGCGGGCAGGTGCAGCGCCACCACTTCCGTGTCGCCATCCCTGAATGCCGGATACCGGCCTCGGACCAGCGGGTCGTGGCCGGGCACGATGTGGTCCGGCGACTCTGCGTGCTTGAGCAGCGTTTCATAGCCTGCCAGCATGTCGGCCACATTCAGCACGATGGGGAACGGGGCATCCAGCCCCATGTTGTCGTAGTAATGGCTGGCGTCGGACGCCAGCACGATCCAGCCGCGCGCCGTATGCACGCGCACGGCCTGCAGGCCTTGCGTGTGGCCGCCGATGTGCAGCAGTTGCAGGCCGGGCGCGAGCTCGTCGTGGCCATGATAGAAATCCACCCGCTTGTCATAGACCCCGCGCACCACGTCGACCACGTCTTCGACCGCGTAGGCGTGGCGCAGCATGTCGAAGCGCATGTTGCAGCCGCAGGCGTAATGCAGTTCGCTTTCCTGCAGGTGCAGCCGGGCGTGCGGCAGCTTGCGCAGGTTGCCGGCGTGGTCGTAGTGCAGGTGGGTGACGATGACGTCCTGGATGTCGGCGGCGGAGATGCCCAGCGTCTTCAAGGCGTCGATGGGGCAGCGCAGGAATTCGCGGCCGCGCGCGCGGGCGGCGGCCTCGTTGAAACCGGTGTCGACCAGCCAGACGTGGGCGCCGTGCCGGATGACCCAGACGAAATAATCCATCGGCATGGGTCCGTCGTGCGGGTCGGGCGGGGTGATGAAATTCTGGCCACGGCGGCGCGCGACCGTGGCGTAGCGCAAGGCATAGACTTCGTGGTTCGGTAGCATCATGCGATTCCCCGGGCGGTGCGGATGTATTCGAGTTCGGGCTTCAGGTAGTCCAGCAGGCGTTGCGGGTTCTCCACCATGGGAAAGTGGCCAAGTTCAGGCATGGCGGTAAAGCGCGCGCCCGGAATCTGCGCGGCGACGCGGCGGCTGTCTTCGGGGCTGGCGGAGTAGTCGTAGGCGCCGGTCAGGAGCGACACGCCGAAGCGCCGGGTATCCAGGCCGGCCAAGTGTTCGGCGGCGTCGAAATCTTCGCTGTAGAACCAGAGGTCGTTGGCGTAGACGTTGAAGCCGCCTTGCGCGTAGATCCACGCGGCATCGCGGCGCGCCGCCAGCGTGGCCGCGGGGCCCATCAGCCCGCGCACGTAGGCCGGGTTGTGCGCCGCCTGGTTGACTTGGGGATGGCACAGCATGGGCGTGCGCCGGCCCGTGGCCTTCCAGGGGGCTTCCAGCGCCACCACGCCCGCCACGTTGTCCGGACTGCGGGCGGCGGTCACGAGCGCCATTGCGGCGCCCATCGAACAGCCCAGCAAGACGGCGGGGGCGCAGGCGACCTGGCGGATGACGGCCAGGCAGGTCTGCAGATAGGCGTCGCGGGTCAGGCCTGTTTCGGTCCAGGCCTGGCCGGGCAGCGGCATGCTGCGGCCGTGGCCGGGCATGTCGAAGGCGATCATGCGCCATTGGCGGCGCAGGCCGGGGTCCGCCATCAGCGCATGGTATTGGCGTGAATCGGCGCCGGCGGTATGCAGCATCAGTAGCGGCGGGCCGTCGGCCAGGCCGCTGGTTTCATAGTAGAGGGAGGCAGACGTCGCGCCCAGGTCCAGGTTGACGTAGTGGCCGACGATGGCGCTGCGGTCCAGCAGGGCGGGGGCGGCGTGGACCTGGCCGCGCAGGATTTCGAACAGCCGTTCCAGGGGATGCAGGGCCTGGGCGATGGCCAGGGCATCGCCCTTGACGCGCAGGCCCTGGGCCAGGCGATGCGCGGCGGTGAACGAGTGGTAGCCCGGAGGCGGGGCGGGTTCCAGCAGCTTGCGCCAGGTATCGGGCGCAGCGCTGATGACGAGGCATTGCGAGGGGGCGGCGGGCTGGCCCGCCCAGGCAGTGACCCGGTCTTCCGGGTCCGCGCCGACTTGCAGCCAGATGGCGCACGGCAGGCCTCTGGCTGCGGAGATGAATTCGCTATCCTGCTGCGCCAGGGCCGCCGCGGCCCTCAGTTCCTGGACGATCGCCTTCACTTGCGGATGCCTCCTCTTGTTGGCGCCTGAGCACCTCGAGCGCGGTGCGTTCCGCGTTCACGATATGGCTCTGTGCGGCCGCTTGGGCGCCTTGTGGATCCCGAGCATGGATGCGCTCGAAGATGTGGTCGATTTCGGCCATGCTTTCCGGCAGCCGTTCGGGGCGCGCGAACGAGGTCGCGCGCAGCAGGTTGATGCGCGACAGCAAGCCGGGCAGCATGTCCTTGATCAGATCGTTGTCACAGCCCGACAGCAACACGTCGTAGAAGTCGCGCTTGGCCGCCAGCAATGCCGATTTGTTGCTGCCCTTGGCCTGGCGGCGCAGCGCATCCACGGCCTTGCGCAGCCGTTCGACGTCCGGGTCGCTGGCCAGCCGCGCGAATTCATGCGCGGCAAAGCCTTCCAACAGGGCGCGCAGGGAATACAGGTCGCGGGCCGCCTTTTCGGTGATGCGCACCACCGTCGGGCCGCGGTGCGGCTCGATGGAGATCAGGCGTTCGGCTTCCAGGGTGCGCAGCGCTTCGCGCAGCGTGCTGCGGCTGATGCTCAGCTGTTCGCACAGTTCGGCTTCGCGCAGGCGTTCACCGCCCTTGATGCGCCCGTCCATGATGGACGTGCGCAGGAATTCCTCGACGCGGGTGCGCAAGGTGGTCGGTTTTTCGAATACTGCGCCGGGGGGGGTGGGCATGGCTGTCTCTCGCTTAGCGTAACGGCGGGCGCGAGCGGCAGCAGGGGCTTTTGGCCCGGCTGCGGCGAACCGCCGGTTCAACGTAAAGACGCAATATATCCCGCCGGCAGGCCATCGCTATAGCCCGAGGTAGGCGGCGCGCACGCGGCTGTCTTCCAGCAGCGCGTTGCTGGGCCCGGACAGCACCATCGTCCCGGATTGCAGCACGTAGGCGTGGTCGGCGACCGACAGGGCCAGCCGGGTGTTCTGTTCCACCAGCAGGATGGTCAGGCCGCTGCGGTGGATGTCGATCATGGCCTGGTGCATTTCCTCGACGATCTTGGGCGCCAGGCCGTGGCTGGGCTCGTCCAGCAGCAAGAGGCGGGGTTCGAGCATCAGCGCGCGGCCGAAGGCCACCATCTGCTGTTCGCCGCCGGACAATGTGCCGGCCTGTTGACGGCGCCGTTCGCGCAGGCGGGGGAAGAGGGCGTAGACGCGGTCGCAGCTGTGTTTGAGGCCGGCCGCGTCCTGGCGGCGGGTATAGCCGCCCAGGTACAGGTTTTCCTCTACCGTCATTTCCGGGAAGACGTGGCGGCCTTCGGGGACGTGGGCGATGCCCAGCTCCGGGATGCGGTGCGGCGGCAGGCGCAGGATGTCTTGGCCGTCGAAGGCGATGCTGCCGCTGACCTTGTCCAGCAGCCCCGAGATGCAGCGCAGCAGCGTGCTTTTGCCTGCGGTGTTGGCGCCGACGACCGCGATGAACCCGCCTTCGGGCACGTCCAGCGAGACCTCGTGCAGCACCGGGCTGCGGTCGTAGGAGGCGGTCAGCCCCTGGATCTGCAGCAGGCTCATGCGGTCACCTCCACCTGTTCCATGGATTTGCCCAGATAAACCTCGATCACCGTCGGGTCGGCCGCGATGTCCGCCGGGCTGCCTTCGGCGATTTTCTGGCCGAAGGACAGTACCAGGATGCGGTTGCACAACCGCATGATGGCGCGCATGTGGTGCTCCACCACGATGAAGGTGATGCCGGATTCGTCGCGCAGCGCGCGGATCAGGTCCAGCAGCGCGTCCATTTCGGATTCGTTCAGCGCCGCCATCACCTCGTCCAGCAGGAAGACCTTGGGATCGGTGCACAGCGCGCGGGCCAGCTCCACCCGGGCCTGCTCGGGAAAGGACAGTTCGCCGGCCGGCTTGGCGGCGATGGCGGACAGGCCGACACGGTCCAGGTTGTCGCGGGCGACCTGGCGCGCCCGCGGCACGTCGTGGCGCAGCAGGCCGCCGACCAGCACGTTGTCCAGCACGGTCATCTCAGGAAACAGCGCCACGTTCTGGAACGTCTTGGTCATGCCGCGGGCGGCGATCTGGTGGGGGCGCAAGCCGCTGACGTCCTCGCCTTCCAGTTCGATGCGCCCGCCCTGGCTGGCGTACAGGCCAACCAGCAGGTTGAATAGCGTGGTCTTGCCGGCGCCGTTGGGGCCGATCAGGCCCAGGATGTCGCCGCGTGCCACGCTGAACGACACGTCGTCCACCGCTTTCAGGCCGCCAAAGCGCCGCTGGATGTTCGAAACCTTCAGGATGTCAGGCATGGTGGCCCCGCGTCAGGGTGCGCAGCCGCGTCCACAGCGCCGACAGGCCGCGCGGCTCGATCAGGATGATGGCGATCAGGATCAGTCCGAACGCCAGCTGCGATACGCCCGCGGTGTGCCCGGACAGCCAGTCGTTGAACACTTCTTCCAGCGGGATGATGACCAGCGCGCCGATCAGCGGGCCGGCCACGGTGCCCACGCCGCCGATGATGCAGATCAGCGCCACGCGCACCGAGATGCCCACCAGCGAGAACACGGTGTCCGGGTCGAAGAAGTAGATGAACTGCGCGTACAGCGTGCCGCAGGCGCCCATCAGCGCGGCCGAGATCACGGCGGCCAGGATGCGCGTTTGCGCGGTGTTCACGCCGATCACCTCGGCGGCCTGCGGATTGGCCTTCACGGCGCGCAGCCGGTAGCCCAGGCGCGAATGGCTGATCAGCGCGAAGACGACCGACGTGACCAGCGCGGCGCCCAGCATCAGGTAGTAGTAGGGGATGCTGGACTTGAACTGCATCTGCGCCACGCCTTCCGAGAACGGAATGGACAAGCCGACCGGCCCGCCCGTCACCGACGCCCAGGTATTGGCGATGGCGCGCAGCACTTCGCCGAACGCCAGCGTGGCCAGCGCGAAGTAATGGCCGCGCAGCCGCATGGTGGGCAGGCTGAGCAGCGCGCCGGCCACGGCCGCCACCGCCATTGCGGCCACGATGCCCAGCCAGGGCGAAATGCCGTAGCGCATCAGCAGCAGGGTCGACGTGTAGGCGCCCAGGCCGAAGAAGGCCGCATGCCCGAGCGATATCTGGTTGGCCAGCCCGCCCACGATGTTCCAGGATTGGCCCATGGCGGCAAACAGGAGCACCAGCGTCAGGACGCGGATGCCGTAGCCCTGGTCTTCCATCAGCCAGGGGGCGGCCAGCGCAATGGCGAAAAGCGCGGCCCAGGGCAGGGATTGTCGAGTCATGGCCATCACGCAGCCCTTTTCAAGAGACCTTCCGGGCGCACGGCCAGGACAAGGATGAAGATGGCGAACAGCACCAGGTTCTGCAGCTGCATGGGCAGCACCAGCGAGGACAGCGACTGGATCACGCCGACGGCCACCCCGCCCACCACCGCGCCCATCACGCTGCCCAACCCGCCCAGCACCACCGCGGTGAACATCAACACGCTGAACTGCGCGCCGACGGTGGTGGAGGCCGTCAGGTAGGGCAGGATGATGCCGCCGCCCAGGGCCGTCAGCCCCACGCCCAGCCCGAAGGCAAGCTGATGCACGCGGTGGGTGGAAATGCCCGACAGCCGGGCGGCCATCGGGTCCTGGGCGGTCGCGCGCACGGCCATGCCCCACCAGGTTTTCTTCAGCACCCACCACAGCGTCAGTCCGGCGACAGACGCCACCGTGAAGGCCAGCAGATAGGGCGCGCTCAGCAGGATCGGGCCGACTGAAAGCGCCGTCATCTGATAGGGCGTCTGCACCGAGCGGAACTCCGATCCGAACAGGATCAGGGCCAGGTTTTCCATCACGATGAGCAGGCCCACCGTCAGGAAGATCTGCGCCACCGCCGGCGCCTTCAGCACCCGGTCGATCAGGAACTTCTGCGTCAGCACGCCCAGCACGAAGGCCACCGCGAACGACAGCAGCGACCCCACGAGCGGGTCCAGCCCCAGCAGCTTCCAGGCGAAGTACGCCACGAACATGCCCACCATCAGGAACTCGGCCTGGGCGAAGTTGACGATGGAGACCACCCCGAAGACGAGCGTGAGCCCGATCGAGATGACCGCGTACACGCCGCCCAGCAGAATGCCGTCCACCAGCGCCTGCAAGAATTGCATGACAGTCCTCCGGTTCGCGCCGCGCGCTCAGCTGGCGCTGATGACGCGGCCCTTGGCCAGCGCCTGCGGCCACACCGACACCAGCTCGTTGTTCTGCCACTGGACCATGACGGGTTGAGCCAGGGTGTTCAGGCCGTTGGCATCGAAATGCACGCCGCCGCCCGACATCACGCCGGCCCAGCCCTGGTCGTACTTCTGCGCGCGCAACGCTTTCGATACGGCCTCGGGTTTGTCGGACGCCGCCACCTCCAGGGCTTGGGCCAGCACGCCGGCGCATACGGCGTGTTCCAGGGCCTCGTGCGGCATGAAGGTGCCGAAGCGCTTGCGGTAGCGCTCGGTGTATTCCGGCGCCTGGTCGTAGTTGGCCGGGGCGATCGACAGCACGGCCTGTGAATACTGGCCCAGCGCCTTCGCGAAGTCCGGGATCACGTAGCCCGCCGCGCCGCCCACGATCGGCACCGTCAGCCGTTGCTGGCGCATCACGCGGATGATCAGCAGGCTGTCGTTCAGATAGGAAATCGGGAACACGATCTGGGCGTCCGAGGCCCGCAGCTTGCTGATCAGCGGCGTGACGTCGGTGATGCCCAGCGGGTAGGCCTCGTCCAGCACGATCTGAGCGCCGGCGGCCTTGGCCGCATTGCGCACGCCCACGGCCTGCGAGGTGCCGTAGGCCGTGTCTTCGTACAGCAGTGCGATCTTCTTGATGTCGGAGGCGCCCGCGACGACGGATGCCGCGTAGTCGTATTGCGCCTTTCCCAGCACCGAACCCTTGGACACCACCTGGAAGATGTGTTTGAAGCCGCGCTCGGTCAGCACGTCGGAGAATGACATCGTCAGCAGCGGGATGCCGCGGCGTTCGGTCACTTCGGACACGGCCAGCGTCAGCGACGAGGCATAAGCGCCGATCAGGGCCACGCAGCGGTTCTGCGTGATCAGGCGCTGGGCGACCGTGGCGGCGGTGGTGGGCTGCGAGGTGGCGTCCGCGATGATCAGCTTGAGCTTGGCGCCGCCCAACGACTTGATGCCGCCCGCCGCGTTGACCTCATCCGCGGCCAGCTCCAGCCCCTGCCGCGAATTGATGCCGAACTGCGCGTTGGCGCCCGACAGCGGCAGGATCACGCCGACATTGATCTCGGCCGGCGCGGCCAGCGCGCGGGCGGGCAGGGTGGCCGCCAGCGCGGCCGCACCCAGTCCGGCGACAAATTCCCGGCGCCCGTGGCGCACGGCCTGCTTGGGGTTGCTTTTCATGCTTGTCTCCTGGCTTTTGTGGGTATGGGCGCACGGCAGCCAGCCCGGCGCGTTGCCGCATTATTGTGTTCATTTTTTAAGCAGTCAAGCAGATTGTCCGACAATCCGACTATTGACGTTCTGGCGATGATTGCCTGACAATCAGACAAAATAAATCGAGCAGAAGCCCGATTCGACGCCCGTCACCCATCATTAACGAGGAACCCATGGCAGACATCAAATCCGAAACCCAAGCCCTGTTCGACCAAGGCCTGAACCTGCGCCGCGAAGTGCTGGGCACCGAATACGTGGACGGCTCGCTGGCCCGCGCCAACGATTTCATGATGGCGTTCCAGCACATCACGACCGAATGGTGCTGGGGCTACACCTGGGGCCGCCCGGGCTTGGAGAAGAAGACGCGCAGCATGCTGAACCTGGCCATGCTGACCGCGCTGAACCGCCCGGCCGAAATCAAGCTGCACGTCAAAGGCGCGCTGAACAACGGCGTGACGGTTGAAGAGATCAAGGAAATCCTGCTGCAGGCCACCGTGTATTGCGGCATTCCCGCGGGCCTGGACGCCTTCAAGGTGGCCAATCAGGTGCTGGAAGAAGAGGGCGCCTTCAAGGAGCAGCAAGCATGAGCGCACCGCAAGAACGCGTGGGCTTGGTCGGCATCGGAAGCATGGGCTGGCCGATGGCGGCTCGCCTCGCGCAGGCGGGCTATGCCGTGACGGTGTTTGACGCCGTGCCGGGCCAGGCCGAAAAATTCGCGAAGGAAGTGGGCGGCCAGGCCGCCGCCACCTGCGCCGGGCTGGCGGTGCAATCCGACATCGTCTTCACGATGCTGCCTACCAGCGCCATCGTGGAACAGGTGCTGGGCGGTGAACACGGCGTGCTGGCGGGCCTGCGCCCGGGCAGCGTCGTGGTGGAGATGAGCTCGGGCGTGCCCTCGCATACGCAGCGGCTGGCCCAGGCGGTCGCCGCCGCCGGCAGCCAGATGGTGGATGCGCCCGTGTCGGGCGGCGTGCCTCGCGCGCGCACCGGCGAACTGGCGATCATGTTCGGCGGCCCGGCCGCCACGCTGGAGCGCGTGCGCCCCGCGCTGTCCGCCATGGGCACGTCGATCACCGCCGTGGGCGACGTGGGCAGCGCCCATGCCATGAAGGCGCTGAACAACCTGGTGTCGGCGGGCGGCTTCCTGATCGGCGTCGAAGCCATGCTCATCGGCCAGCAATTCGGCCTGGATCCCAATGTGATCGTGGATGTGCTGAACGCGTCGACGGGCATGAACAATTCCACGCAGAAGAAGTTCAAGCAGTTCGTGCTGTCGCGCGAATTCAATTCCGGTTTCGGCCTGGACCTGATGGTCAAGGACCTGGGCATCGCGCTGGGCATCGCCACCGATACCGGCACGCCCACGCCATTCGCGTCGCTGTGCCGAGAGTTGTGGGC
>NZ_DBHKZA010000131.1:0-9350 GCF_057314935.1 Achromobacter sp. | reverse complement strand
TCAGACGCCGACGACGGAGACCGCCTTCGTCACCAGGTAGGCTTCCAGCGCTTCCGGGCCGCCCTCGGAGCCGTAGCCCGAGTCCTTCACGCCGCCGAACGGGAGTTCGGCGGACGGGGTGGCGGGCTGGTTGACCCAGAGCATGCCCACTTCAAGGCGGCGCGACAGTTCGTGCACCGTCTTGATCGACTTGGTGAAGCCATAAGCGGACAGCCCGAACGGCAGGCGGTTGGCTTCGCGGATGGCCTCGTCCAGCGTTTCGAAGCTGCGGATCGCGGCGATCGGGCCGAACGGCTCTTCATTGAAGATGTCGGCGTCAAGCGGGACGTCGGTAAGGATCGTGGGCGCGAAGAAATTGCCGGCGCCGCCGATCCGTGCGCCACCGGTGGCGATGCGCGCGCCCTTTTCGCTGGCGTTCTTGACGATCTTGTCCATGGCCACCAGGCGGCGGTCATTGGCCAGGGGCCCAAGCGTCGTGCCTTCGGTCAGGCCGTCACCCAACTTGAGTTTTTCGGCGTGGGCGACGAAGGCTTGCTCGAATGCGGCCTTGACGCTCTTGTGGACCAGGAAACGCGTCGGCGAAATGCAGACCTGGCCCGCGTTGCGGAACTTGGCGCCGCCGGAGGCCTTCACGGCGAGTTCGACGTCGGCGTCCTCGGCCACGATCACCGGGGCGTGGCCGCCCAGTTCCATCGTGACGCGCTTCATGTGGCGGCCGGCCAGCGCGGCCAGTTCCTTGCCGACCGGGGTCGAGCCCGTGAACGTGACCTTGCGGATCACGGGGTGCGCGATCAGGTAGCTGGAAATCTCGGCGGGCGTTCCGAAGACCAGGCCCAGCACGCCCTTGGGGATGCCGGCGTCGACAAAGCAGTTCAGCAGGGCGGCGGGGGACGCGGGAGTTTCTTCGGGCGCCTTCACCAGGAAAGAGCAGCCGGTGGCCAGCGCGGCGCCAAGCTTGCGCACGACCTGGTTGACCGGGAAGTTCCACGGCGTGAACGCGGCGACCGGGCCGACGGGTTCCTTGATGACCAATTGCTGCGCCAGCGGGTTGCGCGACGGGACGATGCGGCCATAGACGCGCAGCGCCTCGTTGCCGAACCAGTCGATGATGTCGGCGCCGGCCAGCACTTCACCGCGCGCTTCGGCCAGCGGCTTGCCCTGTTCCTGGGTCAGCAGGCGGGCCACCGAGTCCGCGCGTTCGCGCAACAGGGCGGCAGCGCGGCGCATGACGGCGCAGCGTTCATGGGCGGAGGTGTCGCGCCAGGTCTCGAACCCGCGCTGGGCCGCGGCCAGCGCCAGGTCCAGGTCTTCTTGCTTGGCGTGGGCGACCTGGCCGATCTTCTGGCCGGTGGCGGGGTTGACGACGTCAATGCGCGCGCCGCCTTTCGCTTCGCGCCATTCGTTGTCGATGAGAAGCAGGGTATTGGGGTAATCGGCCATGGGGTCTCCGTAGGTACAGGGGTTGACGGTCTGTCCGGGATGGCTGCGCGAACCTGCGCCAGTATCCATGCCCGTCTCGGGGTTCTCTCGGAAAAACGCGTCCGGTCAGTAGGGAAACAATGACTCTACGCCGAAATTTCGGACGAATCCACCGCCCCGGGGCGGCGGGCGCCTGGTCGAAGTGCCTCCACGCGGACGCATACCCCTGGGACAACGGCTTGTTACGGCCTTTCAGACGGCCTTGGCAGATTGCTGGTCAGCCGAGCGGGGTCTTCGGGTCACACGGCATACGTCACCCGATGCGCCTCGGTCGGCAGCGGCAGATCCCAGCGGTGCAGCATGCCGGTCAGTGTCTTATTCGACAGGGACGTATCGCGCCGGCTGTTCCGCCGCAGCAGTTCGGCGCGCGGCTGCTCCAGATAGACCAGTTCGACTTGCGCCTGATAGGAATACAGCAGATCCAGTGTCTTCTTGCGCATCAGTTCGCTAAGGTGCGTGGCGTTCCAGACAAAGGGCGCTTTGCGCCGCAGCAGCTCCCGGGCCCGGTCGATGGCCAAGTGCGCCACCATGCCTTCGTTCTTGCCGTGGCGCAGGCCCAGTTCCTCTCGGGCGTCGTCGAACGAAATCACCGGCAGATCGGGATGGTGCCGGGCCACCCAGGTGTTCTTGCCCGACGCGGGCAGGCCCGACATCACGATCACCTGCGAACCCGGTTCCTGGAACAGCGGGTAATCGGGATGCACGTCAGCGCCGCGAAAATAGCTGATCGCCGTATGGGCATCGGCGAAGGCGCGCGGTTGGCCAAAGCAGCGTTCGTCGCGCGCCAATTCGCAAAACAACGCGATGTTGTCCAGCACACGCTGGCTATCCGGGCAGATGCGCCCGCGCATGTCGGCTTCGGCCAGCATGGCCAGCAGGGCAATGTCGACCTGCCAGGACAGTTCGCGCACGATGAACTCGGGCGTCCTGCCGCGGCGCGAGCCCTCCAGGGCGAAGAACGGCACCTGATGGACTGCGATCAACCTGCACACGGCCTCGCGCACGGCAAAGGGCACGCCGGCATCCCATAGCGCGATGCGCGCGTCGATGGCGCCCTTACGGGAATGGCCCGGCTGACCGATGGCGCCAGTGACGGGGTCGATGACCGTGGTGCTGTGCTTGGCGACGTCATGCAGCAAGGCCGCAAGAAACACCACTTCCTGGTCAGCTCGGTCCGCGGCCTGGTATTGCGGCAACGCCAGCAGCGCGTCCATCACCATTTTGGTATGGGTCCAGACATCGCCCTCGCCGTGATAGCGCGGGTCTTGCGGCGTGGTCTTGGCCAGTTCCAATGCGGGAAATGCCGCCAGGCAGGCGTCGTAATCCGGCGTGTGACCAGGGGCAGGCGTGAGCGCCTGCAATTGTGCGTATTGCATGATCTATTCCTTATTGTCCGGCGGCGCCGCGCAGCGTGTCCCAATCCACCGCGAGGCGCGGCGCATAGAGGTCTACGCCGGGCGCCAGCAGGTTGGGCACGTAGGGCTGCTCGGAATGGTGCTTGTCCGAATCCAGGATGGCTTGCACGAAGTCGCGGCGCACCCACTTGTAGCGGGCCACAGTCCTGCCGCCGGCTTCCACCTTGATGTAGAGGCCTTCCGACAGGTCTGACTTGTCGCATTGCTTCCAGGCGCGTTGCAGATCCAATCCTTCGCGCTGCACGGTGGCCTCGAAGGCTTCGCGCCAGTCCGGCGTCTTGGCCAGCGACGGCCGCAATAGGGCTTTGAGCGTATCAAGCCTGGGCGGGGCCACGCCTTCATACAGGACGGGCACGGACAGCACGGGGCCATCCGCCAGCAAGGCGCGGCGCGCGTCGGTGGAAAGGAAGTCGCCGTTGTGCCGGTCCAGCACGTCGAACTCGAAAAAGTGATGCGGCAAGGTGTCGTAGAACACCGAGTGCTTCTTCGTCAGCGTTTCGCCGTACATCACATAACGGTCTTCCAACCGTTCCAGCAGCCAGCCGGCGTGCGCTGCGGCCCAGGCCTTGACGAAGTTGAACTGCCGTTCGCGGCCGCCGCCCACCAGGTAGTGGCCGCGCGATTGCAGCAGCAGTTCGCCCGATGGACTGAAGCTGATGCCGGTGTTGGCACCGTCGAGCTTTTCTTCGACGACCAGGTGCAGGCCGGCCAAGCGGCGGTACGGCACGTGGTCATGGCCTTCGTCGCCGTCTTGCAGGCGCGAGCCTTCCAGGTGCGGCGTGCGGGGGTAGCGGAACAGGTCCAGCGATTGCGCGTACGCGCAGAAATCTTGCGTCATGGGGTCTTCTCCAAAGCAGTGGAAAAGCCGACGACGCAGTCTGGACGGGAAAGGAAAGCGAGTGGGGTGTGTGCTTCCTGGAACCGCGCCTGGACCCCGTGACATGCGCTCAAGACGCAGGCGTCGAGCAGCAAGGGGCGCAGGCAGACCGCGATTACCAGGGCGGTAGTCGTCGGCGTTTAGGCGTAGTGACGGATGGCAGACACGGTTGCACTCGGAAGGGAATGGGGGGTGGAAAGGAGGCGGAATCCTAAGACACCCGGAAGGGTTTTGTCAACGCGGGGTGAATTTGGAGGGGCGCGTGGCCGGGCGGTGCGTTGCGCGCGATCCGCCCTCAGCAGCCAATTTGGCCAACTGGCATCGTTCGCGAAGCCTGGAGTGTTCGGCCAAAGTCTTCCGGGCGGGGAGATCGAGGGATTTAGTCCTTCTTTTTTTCGCACTGTCCGCCGTAACTTCCAACAGGTGCACATACCATTGGTGCGCAGCAAGGAAGTTCTTTGCTGCATTCGTACCCTTCTCGCGCCTCGCATTGATCGGAAGCCGTTTTGCTGAGGCGAGCATATATCCAACCGGTGTTGTTTCGTTGGAATCCGGAAGGAGTTTCCGGAGACCACGGTTTATTGGCTGGATCCACGGCCACGCGATGTGCCGTTGTATTCGAAGTAGTGGCAATGTTCTCCGATGCGAAAGCAGGGGTGATATTTGCTGCGGCAATACAAATACCAAAGGCGGTAATGGCTTTGAGCATGGTGCTCTCCTTATCGCGATGGAGATATATTTCAGGAGAGGGGTATAAAACGAGAGGCTCCTACGCTTGACGTTCGCAAGATAGGGCTCGTCGCATCTCTAAGTGAAACCCAAAACGTGCCACTCTACAGTGAGGCATCGTACGCTTCGCCAGTCAAAGGCTTCATACTGAAATTTGGGTATTGACGCGGCGCGAATTCCTCGAGCAGTTCGCAAAGAGCTGGCGGTCGGTAAGCCGGCCTTACGGTATCCCGAGGCGGACAAATCTATTCATCCGAACAGCCGCTTGGCACACACACGTCCTACGCTCCCGGTTTTAGGAGAGGGACATCACCGGTCGTTCATTCTGCTTGGCCTTCGTGGCGGGCGCAGGGTCGGTGCAATGCCTGCCCGCGTTGCCTGGACCTGTCTTGTTGTCGCTGGCCGTCGTGTTGGGGGGCGTGGCTTTAATCTGTTGGGCGCGCGGTCGTCATACCGTTCTTCGTATTGTCTGGGCGCTGGTGGTTGGGCTATGCGCGGGCACGCTCAACGCCAGCCTCCAGGCCCAATCCCGGCTGGACGATGCCTTGGCGGACGTGCATCAGGACCAAGTGTCGCGCCTGATCGTGCGCGTGGCGGAACTGCCGGACGGGGACGATCGTCATCAGCGCTTCGTGGCCGAGTTGGCCGAACCCGCGCGGCCCGGCATTCCGTCGCGCATCCAGGTGACCTGGCAAGCGCCGCCTGGGGCTAAGCGCGGAACGTTGCAGGACGTGCCCCAACTGCTGCCCGGCCAGGTCTGGCGCATGGCGCTGGTGTTGCGGCGTCCGCATGGCGTGTTGAATCCGGCGGGGCCGGACGCGGAGGCGAGGATGTTCGCGCGCGGCCTGCGCGCGGTGGGTACCGTGCGCGGGCAGCCCAAGTTGCTGGAGGACCAGCCTTGGGCGTCGCCGGGCATCGCCATTGAACGGGCGCGGCACCTGGTGCGCGAGGGCTTGCGCAAGGCGTTGGGCGAGCATCGCTATGCGCCGGTGCTGATTGCGTTGGCGATTGGGGATCAGGCGGGTGTGGCGCGGGAAGACTGGCGCATTTTCAACCGCAGCGGCATTACGCATCTGGTGTCGATCAGCGGCATGCACGTGACCTCAATTGCCGGGATCGCGGGGGTGCTGGTGGCGGCGCTGTGGCGACGGGGGCGCTGGCGCGGTGTGGGATTGGCGGAGTTTGTGCCGTCGCGGGTCGCGGGTGGCGCCGCGGCGGCCGTCGTGGCCTTGCTGTATTGCCTGTTGGCAGGGTGGGGCGTGCCAGCGCGGCGCACGTTCTTCATGCTGTCGGTGGTGTTGGCGGCGGCGATGTCGCGGTTGCCGCTGACGGCGGGCCGGGTGCTGGCGTGCGCGGCGGCGGGGGTAGTGGCGTTGGACCCTTGGGCGCCGCTATCGGCGGGATTCTGGTTGTCGTTTGGGGCGGTGGCGATTTTGCTGCGCATCGCGGACGCGCCGTTCGATGTGGAGGCGGGCTGGCGGCAGCGTTGGATGGCCAGGCTGGGGCAGGCGACGCGCCTGCAGTTGCTGGTCACCTTGGGGCTGACGCCGCTGCTGGCATTCCTGGTGTATCAGGTGTCGGTGGGGTCCCCGCTGGCCAACGCGGTGGCGATTCCGTCCGTGACGTTTGTCGTGACGCCGCTGGCGTTGCTGTGCGCGGTGCTCTCCGTCGTGCCAGGCGCAGAAGGCGCTGCGGCCTGGGTCGGGCAGTTGGGGGTAGCCGCGTTCGACTACACCATGGTGCCGGTCGCGTGGGTGGGCAATGCGGGATGGGCCAGCTTTGCGGTGGCGGCCGCGCCTTGGCCGTGGCTGCTGCTGGCGGTGGCGGGGATGGTGTGGGCCTTGCAGGTGCGCGGCTGGCCAGCGCGGCATGTCGGATGGGCGTGCATGTTGCCGCTGCTGTGCTGGCGGCCCGACCGGCCGGACCCGGGCCACTGGCGGATGAGCGCGCTGGATGTGGGGCAGGGCAGCGCCATCTTGGTGGAAACCGCAAGCCAGATGCTGCTTTTCGATGCCGGCCCGCGCCATTACGGGGGTAGCGACGCCGGCGAACGCGTGCTGGCGCCGTTCCTGCAGGCGCGCGGCATCGGCGCGCTGGACGTGCTGGTGCTGTCGCATGCCGATCAGGACCACGTGGGCGGCACACGGGCGGTGCTGGCCGCGGTGCCAGTGGCGCGCAGCTATGCGTCGTTTGACGTGGCGGCGTTTGTGCGGCGGGATGCTCGGCTGTGGCCGGATGCCGGCGGCGGCGCACCCGCGCCCGGAGCGACACCCGCCGCGCAATCCGTCCTGCCGCAAGAGATGTTGCGGTGCCAACGGGGCGACGCCTGGGAAGTCGATGGCGTCACATTCACCTTCCTGCATCCGGCCGGGGGCGGCAGTGGGGCGGCGGCCGACCGCAACGCGGACAGTTGCGTGCTTCGCGTGGAGGGCGCCCGCCACTCGCTGCTGTTGACCGGCGACATCGGCGTCGCGCAGGAGCGCGAACTGGTCGCGCGCGGCGTCCCAGCGACGGATGTGGTGATGGCGGCGCATCACGGCTCGGCGTCATCGTCTGGACGAGACTGGGTGGTGGCGACACAGGCCGGTCACGCCTTGGCGCAAGCGGGGCACCTGAACCGCTTTCGGCATCCGGCGCCGGCGGTCGAGCGGCGCTGGTTGCGCGCCGGGGCGGCGTTCTGGCGCAGCGACCGGGACGGGGCGGTGATGGCGGTATCTACCGACGAACGGTTGGATGTGTGGTCGCAGCGGGACCGCGGGCGGCGGTATTGGCACGGGCGCTAGATGGAACCTATCGGGGTGCCGCTCATGCCCAGGATGCCCTGCATGCGCGAGAGAGGGCGCGGGCTCGGATCAGCCCGGCGCGCCTTTGCGGGTTTGCTTGACGGGAGGCGGGGGCGACGGTGGGGGCGCCATGTCGCTTTTCTCCACGACGTAACGCACCGGCAGCATGACGATTTGCTTGTCGGGCGCCATGTCAGGGGTAAAGGCAGGCAGTTGGCCGGCGCGCCGGATCATGGAGAGGGTCGCATTGTCTACCGCGACGTTGCCTGAGGATCTGGCCAGGGTCACGGTTTCGATGGCGCCGCTGGGCAGGACGACGATGCGCACCTGGACGTTCAGGTCCGCGTTCGCCTCGTGGATCTGTGGGGGCGCCTCGATCTTGCGTTGCAGTTGCTGGCGGATGGCGGTGTGCCATTCAGCTTGCGTCGTCAAGGTGCTGGCGAGCAAAGGGAAGGGCAGGCACAGGGCGAGCGCGGCGACAAGGGATGCGCGGAACCGCCAATGCATGAGGGAGTCTCCGGGGTTGGGGCCGTCCGGCCTTCCGCCGGACAAATCCCGGTCAGCATAACCGAAGGCCACGCGCGCTTTATGCCATGCCCGTGGCCAGGTCGTCGAACAGCCGGTCGCCGCCCATCTGGCCGCCCTTCAGCATCAATTCAACGCCGTCGATGAGGGGATCGTCGCTGCGGGCGACACTGACGGTGACCCCGGGGGCCAATACGCTATGGAAGGCCAGCCCCCACAACCCCAACGCCAGCGTGGCCTGGCTGGAGGTGTCGCCGCCGGCGATGCCGATGCGTGACAGCCGCTTGCCCGCCTGGGCGCTGGCCGCCACGATCGCCGCAGCTAGCCGTGCGGTGCCGCTTGCCGTGGCGGCCGCCTGTGGGGCGGTGACGGCTTGGGCGGGGCGGTCGGTGTGGACCAGCACGTTGCGTCCGTCGGCCAGCGACGAGGCCGCCTGGCGGACCTGCTGCGCGGCATAGTCCGGGTCGTCCAGCAGGCGCTGCACCTGCAGCGGCTGGCGTGTGTATTGCTGGCAAGCGGCGATCTGCCGGGCCGTGACGGGCGACAGGCTGCCGGCCACGATCAGGACAGGGCCAGCCGCAGGGGCCAAGGAGGCGGCGGGGGCGCTCGCGCGGCCGGGCGCGTGGGCGCGGGCCAGCGCCTGCTGCACGCTGCTGGGCCCGACCGCCAGCAGCGGCACGCACGCGGCGGCGCGCCAGATCAGGCGGCCGATGATGGGTAATTGCTCGTCGTCGATCACGTCGAACAGCACCGGGCCGTCGGACGTGTCGATGATGTGGTCGATCCAGTCGTCCACGCCTGGGGCGTCGGCGGCTTGCCGCAGGCGCGGGTAGGCGGTGTGCGGCACCGAGCGGATGTCGGCCACCCCTTGGGCCGCCAGATGCCGGCGCAGGTCGGCCTCGTGCATCGGCGTGACGGGGTGCTGGCTCATGACCGGATGGCGGTCGATGCGGTGGATCTCGGGCGCGGCGCCGGCGCGGGCGAACAGCTGGGCGAAGCTGCAATAGCGCCCGATGCCGGGTTGTCCGCCGACGATGGGCACCAGCGGGTTCGGCATGTGGCGGCGCAATTCGCGGATGGCGGCACCGATACTGCCGACGTGCGGCGCGCTGTCGAAGGTGGAACAGCATTTGTAGTGCAGCACGCGCGCGCCGGTGCCGGCCATGAAGCGGCCAACGGCGCGCAGCTCCGTTTCCATCTGATCGGGCGACATGGCGCGCGCGGCGCCCGCGATGCCCAAGGCGTCCAACGGACCCGCGCGGCGCAGTTGCTCGGGCGTGGGCACGCCCAGGAACAGCAGGCTGCGCAGGCCGGCGCGGGCCACTTCGGCCAGCGTGTCGGTGGCGCCCGTGAAGTCGTCGCCGTACCAGCAGACGCGCGGCGCGGGCGTGACGTCTTCGGCGCCAGTCATGCGCGGTTTCCGAAGAAGGCCAGGGCACGTTGCAGTTCGGGGGCGTTTCGTGCGAAGTCTTCCAGCGACTGCCTCTCGCGCACGGCCTGCCAGGCCTGGCGGATGCTCTGCACGCCGGCGGCGGGGCCGTC
>NZ_DBHKZA010000130.1:0-9387 GCF_057314935.1 Achromobacter sp. | reverse complement strand
GCGATCTTGTCGGTCGACACGACGCGCGGCAATCGCCTGGTCAACAAGCGTGGCGTGGCGTTGACGCCGGTGGCCAAGCAGGGCTACCTGCTGCGCATTCCGGAAACGATGCTGGATGTGATGGGCTGGGTCAGCGGGGAGTTGCCCGTGACCTTGCCGCTGACCACGCAGGACATCACGCCGTACGAGAACGGCCTGTGGCATGTGAATTCGCTGATGCAGCCGGCGATCGTGACGGACGCGCCGGTCGTGGGTGTGGCGCTGACCGCGCAGACCACCGTGCCCGGCTGCGCGACCGGCGTCACGAATGCCGTCGACGCCGACGTTGCGATGCGCTTTTGCATCGAGATCGCCAAGCTGTATGGCCAGCGCACGATGACGTTCTTCGACGACGCCGAGTGGGCCGCGTTGCAAGGCCGCTACGGTTCGATGGCGCATCTGCAGACCGTGGGCCGCGTAGACGGCGGGGCGGCATGAGCGCGCCACGCTCCCGCCGCGTGGCGTTTTTCACCATCGGCGAATCGCCGCGCAGCGATGTCGTGCCCGAGATGGCGCGGCTGTTGGGCGACGCCGTGCAGATCGACGAATTCGGCGCGCTGGATGGGTTGGACGCCGCGGCGCTGGCCGCGATGGCCCCGCGGGACGGCGAGTACCGTTTCGCCACGCGCTTGCGCGACGGCGCCCAGATCCAGCTGGATGCGGCCGCCGCCGAGGCGCGGCTGGCAGCGGTCATGCGGCAGGCGGACGGCGCCGGCTACGACGTGCTGGTGCCGCTGTGCACCGGTACCGCCATCGCGCCGATGCGCACCCTGGTCGTCGAGCCGCAGCAGGTCGTCGACCATCTGGTGGCGGGCTTGTCGCAGCACTGCCGCAAAGTGGGGCTGGTGGTGCCCTTGGCCGAACAGGTCGACTTCTTTCACATGGCCGTGCCGCTGACCTGCGATACGCAGGTCGCGCACGCCTCGCCTTACGAAGCCGATGCCGGCCAGGCCGCGCGCAATTTCGCGCTGGCCGGCCAGGCGCTGGCGTCATGCGACCTGATCGTCATGCATTGCATGGGCTACGCCGAGCGCATGCGCCAGGCCGTCGCGCAGGCGTCCGGCCGTCCCGTGCTGCTGTCCAACCGCCTGGTCGCCCAGACGCTGTCGCAACTATTGGAATAACGCCGCCAAAGCTGCCCGATGCATGGTTGCGGATCCCTGGCCTGCAGCCGTGCCGGATGAGCGGCGAGGGGAGACGAAGCTGTCTTCGTCAATTTATCGTTCGGAGTGACCTTTCATGTTCAGCCTTACCCTGCACCGCGCCGTTGGCGCCTTGTTCGCCGTTACTGCGTTGACGGCCGCCTCCACGGCAATCGCCGCCGATGCGTGGAAACCCACAAAACCCGTGCGGCTCCTGGTGGGCTTCGCGCCCGGCGGCTCGGCTGATACGCTGGCGCGCCTGCTGGCCGAACCGCTGTCGCAGCGGCTGGGCCAGGCGGTCGTGGTCGAAAACCTGGCTGGCGCCGGCGGCAACATCATGGCGTTCCGCCTGTCGCAATCGCCGGCCGACGGCTACACCATCGGCATCGCGGCGGCCGGCTCCATGGCCATCACCCACGTCCTGAACCCGAAGGGCACCAACTACAAGCCCGCGGACTTCACCCCCATCACGCTGGCTGCGGTCCAGCCCAACGTGGTGATCGTGAACAAGGACGTGCCCGCCAACAACCTGGCCGAGCTCAAGGAATACTTCCAGAAGACGCCGACCGCCACCTACGGCACGGCGGGCGTGGGCATTTCCAACCACCTGATCGCCGAAACCATGCTGTACAAGATGGGCGTGAAGGTCCCGCACGCCGCCTATCGCGGCGCGGCGCCGGTCATCACCGACCTGTTGGGCGGCCACATCGCGATGACGATGGACAATATCTCGACGGCCGCGCCCTTGGCCTCGCAGGGCAAGGTCAAGGCCATCGCGGTGGCCTCGATCAAGCGCGCGCCCCAGTTGCCCAACGTGCCCACGCTGGACGAACAGGGCCTGAAGGGGTTCGACATGCCGACGTGGCAGGGCGTGTTCGCGCCGGCAGGCTTGCCCGCCGACGTGCTGGCGGCCTACTACGCCGCGCTGCAAGACGTGCTCAAGCAGCCGGGAGTGATCGAGAAGATGGCAGGCCTGGGGTCGGAACCGGTGACGGGCATGACGCCTGAGAAGACCAGCCAGTTCCTGGAAAACGACCGCAAGCAGTGGGCCGATATCGTCAAGGCCGCTAACATCAGCCTGGAGCAATAAGCCGCGCGGCAAAGATGGCGCCCGGCGCTTGCCGGGTGCCCCTCAACGCGATGCCATCCTACGCCGGGTACCTTGCCGCGATCTCGGCGATCAGGCGGCGTGCGGCGTCCAGCTTGTCGGCGGCGGGTAGCGGGTGCGCGCCTTGCTCGTCGAACAGCACCAGTTCGGTGGTGTCCGCGTCCATGACCTTGTGCGCCAGGTTGCCCACCAGCAGCGGGATGCCCTTGCGGGCGCGCTTGGCTTCCGCGTGTTCAGCAAGCTTTTCGGTCTCGGCTGCAAAGCCCACGCACCACGGGCCGTTTTCCAGCTTGGCCACTTCGGCCAGGATGTCCGGATTGGGTTCGAACTCCATCAGCGGCGCGCCGCCGCCTTCGGTGGTCTTCTTCAACTTTTGCGTGCTGACGTTCTTCACACGCCAATCCGCCACCGCGGCCACGGCGATGAAGATGTCGGCGTCGGCGGCGCTGGCCATCACGGCGTCGTGCATCTGGCGCGCGGTCATGACCGACAGCGCGGTGACGCCGCGCGGCACGGGCAGGAAGGTGGCGCCGGTGATCAGCGTGACGCGGGCACCGGCTTCGCGGGCCGCGCGGGCCAGCGCGTAGCCGGTCTTGCCCGACGAACGGTTGCTCAGCACGCGCACCGGGTCCACGGGTTCGGACGTGGGGCCTGCGGTCAGCAGCACATGGCGGCCGGCCAGCAGCTTGGGTTGGAAGAAAGCGATCAGGTCGGTCAAGAGCTCATGCGCTTCCAGCATGCGGCCGTCGCCGGTCTCGCCGCAAGCCTGTTCGCCGGCCGAGGGGCCCAGGACGCTGATGCCGTCGGCGCGCAATTGTTCGACATTGCGCTGCGTGGCCGGGTTGGCCCACATCTCGCGGTTCATCGCCGGCGCCACCAGAAGCGGACAGGCGCGCGCCAGGCACAGTGTGGACAGCAGGTCGTCGGCCATGCCGTGCGCCAGCTTGGCCATGAAGTCGGCGCTGGCGGGGGCGATCAGCACGGCGTCGGCGCCGCGCGTCAGGTCGATGTGCGCCATGTTGTTTGGCACGCGCGCATCCCAGGCGTCCACGAACACCGGCCGGCCCGACAGGGCCTGCATGGTGACGGGGGTGATGAAGTGCGTGGCCGCCTCGGTCATCACCACGTCGACCGTGGCGCCTTGTTCGGTCATGCGCCGCACCAGCTCGGCGATTTTGTAGCAGGCGATGCCCCCGGTCAGACCGAGGACGATGCGTTTGCGGGCGAGATCGAGCATGAGGGCGTGGCGGCGGGTTCAGCGCCGTGAAAACGAGGAATGGAGGGTGATTTTATTCTGCATTGCGGCATTGCGCCGTTCGCGATGCATTCAGGGGGGATCAAATAGGGCAAAACCCAACCCCGGGGGAGGGGCGGCCGGGGCGTTGCGCCCCGGCGTCGGTCGTCAGGCCTGCGGTTTCTTGCGGGCGCGGAGCAGCTCGTCCAGCACCAGCAGCACAGCGCCGCAGCTGATTCCCACGTCCGCCAGGTTGAAGGCGGGGAAGTAGGAGTCTTTCCAGTAGAACAACAGAAAGTCCACCACGTGGCCGTACACCACGCGGTCGATGACGTTGCCGATGGCGCCGCCCAGGATCAGCGTCAGCGCCAGGCTGAATCGCGGCTGCCCATGCGTGCGGCGCAGGATGATCGTGATGACCACGGCCGCCACGATGCCCAGGCCGGTGAACAGCCAGCGCTGCCAGCCTTCCTCGGACGCCAGGAAGCTGAACGCGGCCCCCCGGTTGAACAGCAGCGTGAAATCGAAGACCGGCAGCACGTTGACCCGTTCGCCGTACTGGAACGAGGTGTTGAAGTACACCTTGGTCAACTGGTCCAGCACGATGATCAACAGCGCCAGCGCCAGCCAGCCGCCCACGCGCGCCGGTGCGGCGCGGGTGGGGGCTGCGCCCGTCACTCCCGGATCGGAGGGGCGGGCCATGCTCAAGCCTTGTCGCGGGCTTCGCCCGAGCCGAACAGGTTGGACACGCAGCGGCCGCAGATCTCGGGGTGGTCGGCGTCCTGGCCCACGTCCAGGCGCCAGTGCCAGCAGCGTTCGCACTTCTTGTGCGTCGACGGCGTCACCTCGATGCGGGTTTCGCCTTCGCCCGCGTGCACGGTGGCGCGCGAGACGATCAGCACGAAGCGCAGGTCGTCGCCCAGGCTGGCCAGCAGTTGCTGGTCGTCGCCATTGGCGTACAGATCGACTTCCGCTTGCAGCGACGAACCGATGTCGCCCGCCGTGCGCACTTCTTCCAGCTTGCGCTGGACGTCGGCGCGGATGGCGCGCAGGCGCGTCCACTTGGCGGTCAGCGCGTCGGCGTCGGCAAACGGCGGCAGCGCGTGGTAGACCTCGGTGAAGATCGTCGTGCGGGCGGCGTCGGCCTGGTGCTTCAGGGCGGAGCCGACCAGTTCCTTCCAGGCTTCTTCAGCCGTGAAGGACAGGATCGGCGCCATCAGCTTCAGCAGCGTCTGCGTGATATCCAGCAGCGCCGTCTGCGCCGAGCGGCGCGCCACGCTGCCGGGGGCCGACGTGTACAGGCGGTCTTTCAGGATGTCCAGGTAGAACGCGCCCAGGTCTTCCGAGCAGAACGTCTGCAAGCGCGAGACGGCCGGGTGGAAGTCGTAGCGTTCGTAGTTGGCCTGCACTTCCGACTGCATCTGCGCCGTCATGGCCAGCGCGTAGCGGTCGATCTCGAAGAGCTCGCCGTACGGCACCGATTGCGACACGGCGTCGAAGTCGGCCACGTTGGCCAGCAGGAAGCGCAGCGTGTTGCGGATGCGGCGATAGCCTTCGACCACGCGCTTGAGGATCTCGTCCGAGATGGACAGTTCACCCGAGTAATCGGTGGACGCCACCCACAGGCGCAGGATTTCAGCGCCCAGCGAATCCGACACCTTTTGCGGGGCGATCACGTTGCCCACCGACTTGCTCATCTTGCGGCCCTGGCCGTCAACCACGAAGCCGTGGGTCAGCAGCGCCTTGTAGGGCGGCTGGCCGTACAGCATGCAGCCGGTCAGGAGCGACGAATGGAACCAGCCGCGATGCTGGTCAGAGCCTTCCAGGTACAGGTCGGCGGGCCAGCCCAGTTCGGCGCCGTGCGAACCGGCGAATTCGCCGTCCTTGCCGCCCAGCACCGTGGCGTGCGTGCTGCCCGAATCGAACCACACGTCCAGCGTGTCGCGGTTCTTTTCGTACTGGTCGGCTTCGTCGCCCAGCAGGTCGCGGGGTTCAATGGCTTGCCAGGCTTCGATGCCGCCTTGTTCGACGCGCTGCGCCACCTGTTCCAGCAATTCGGCGGTGCGCGGGTGCAGCTCGCCGGTTTCCTTGTGCACGAAGAAGGCCATCGGCACGCCCCACTGGCGCTGGCGCGACAGGGTCCAGTCCGGGCGGTTGGCGATCATCGCGTGCAGGCGGGCGCGGCCCCAGGCCGGGTAGAAGGCTGTGGCGTCGATGCCGGCCAGCGCCGATTCGCGCAAGGTCGGGCCGCCATCCTTGGGGGCCACGTCCATGCCGGCGAACCATTGGCTGGTGGCGCGGTAGATGATCGGCGTCTTGTGGCGCCAGCAGTGCATGTAGCTGTGCTTGTGCTTTTCGACGTGCATCAGCGCGCCGGCTTCGGTCAGCGCTTCGACGATCTTGGGGTTGGCGTCCCAGATGGACAGGCCGCCGAACAGCGCCAGGCTGTCCACGTACTTGCCGTCGCCCATGACCGGGCTGATGAAATCAGTGTCCTTCATGCCATGCGCCTTGCACGACACGAAGTCTTCAATCCCGTAGGCAGGCGCCGAGTGCACCACGCCCGTGCCCGAGTCGGCCGTGACGTAGTCGCCCAGGTAGATAGGCGAGCGACGATCGTACGCGGCATTGAATTGCGCCAGCGGATGACGGAATTCGATGCCCGACAGCGCTTCGCCCGGCGCCGTGGCGATGATTTCGCCTTCCAGGTTCCAGGATTTCAGGCAGGCTTCGACGCGGTCTTTCGCGACCAGCAGCAGGGGGCCGAACTTGGGCGCCGGGGACACCCGCACCAGTGCGTACTCGATTTCCGGATGCACGTTCAGCGCCTGGTTGGACGGGATGGTCCAGGGCGTGGTCGTCCAGATCACGATGGCGCCGTCTTCCACCGACTCCAGGCCGAAGGCCTTGGCCAGCTTGGCCGGATCCGCAAACGGGAAGGCGACGTCCACGGCCGGGTCGACGCGGTCGGCGTATTCCACTTCGGCTTCGGCCAGGGCCGAGCCACAGTCGAAACACCAGTTCACGGGCTTCAAGCCGCGGAACACGTAACCCTTGTCCAGGATGCGTCCCAGCGCGCGGATCTCGTCGGCTTCATTGCTGAAGTTCATGGTCATGTACGGACGGTCCCAGCCGCCCAGCACGCCCAGGCGCTTGAAATCCTTGCGCTGGCGGTCGATCTGCTCCAGCGCGTAGGCGCGGGCCTTCGACTGCACTTCCGCCACGGGCAGGTGCTTGCCGTACTTCTTTTCGATCTGGATTTCGATCGGCATGCCGTGGCAGTCCCAGCCCGGCACGTAATGCGCGTCATAGCCGGCCATGTTGCGGCTCTTGACGATGATGTCCTTCAGGATCTTGTTGACCGCGTGGCCGATGTGGATGTCGCCGTTCGCGTAGGGCGGACCGTCGTGCAGCACGAAACGGGGCCGGCCGCGGCTGGCCGCTCGGATCGCCTGGTAGACGTGGTTTTCCTCCCACTGCGAAATCCAGGCGGGCTCGCGCTTGGCAAGGTCGCCCCGCATGGGGAAGGGGGTATCGGGCAGGTTGAGGGTCTTTTTATAGTCCATGAACGGCAAAATAGGCGCGCGCGTTTCGCGCGTCTTCGGCGATGGCGGCAGTCAGGGAAGGGAGGTCAGGAAATTTTTCTTCGTCCCGCAGCTTGTGCAGGAATTCGACGCGTACGAGTTTACCGTAAGCGTTGATCGTGTCGTCCAGCAGGTGCGACTCGAGCAGCACGCGGCCGCGGTCTTCGACCGTCGGGCGCACGCCCAGGCTGGCAACCGCGGGCAGCGGGCGCTCGGCCAGGCCATAGACCTGCACCACATAGATGCCCGAGCGGGCGGCGCAACGTTCGGCCACGCGCAGGTTCATCGTGGGAAAGCCCAGGGTCCGTCCCAGCTTCTGGCCGTGGATCACGTGTCCGCTGATGTGGTACGGGTGGCCCAAGAGGTGACGGGCGCGGTCCAGGTCGCCCACGGCCAACGCCGTGCGGACCTCGGAACTGGAAATCCGGTGGCCTTGCTGATCGGTCACGTCCGCCAGCGTCTGCACCTCGAAGCCATGGCGCATGCCGGCTTCGCGCAGCAGGTCGATATCGCCACTGCGCTTGTGGCCGAAGCGGAAATCCTCGCCCACCAGCAGCCACTTGGCCTGCAACCCCTGCACCAGCAGGTTTTCGATGAAGGCGTTGGCCGACATTTCGGCCAACCGGGCGTTGAAGCGTTCCACCACGACCTGCGACACGCCGTAGCGCGCCAGCGCCGCCAGCTTGTCGCGCAGCCCGGATATCCGGGTGGGCGCCAGTTCGGGGCGTTGGTTCAGGGTGGCGAAATACTCCCGCGGATGCGGCTCGAAGGTCATGACGGCGGGCGTCAGGCCGCGCTCGCGGGCGACTTGGCAGACGCGCGCCAGCATGGCCTGGTGTCCGCGATGGACGCCGTCGAAATTGCCGATCGTCAGCGCGCAAGGGGCGCGCCGGTCGGGCGGAGGCAGGGATCGGTAGATGCGCAGCGATGGTTTCACGAGCGAGAGTTTACAATTTTGGATTCCGGGTTTGTTCTAATCCCCCCAACCATTTATGCGCGGCCGGTATTTCCGGGGTGCGCAATGGTGGCGGACAAGCCCTTTTGCGACAAGCAAGGCGCCCCTGCGGCGCCCTGGGGGCTACCTATTTGGATTCTTTATCTTGCCGGAAACACACCTTTCTAAACGCCGCCTCGTCATCCTGATCTCGGGGCGGGGCAGCAACATGCAGGCGCTGGCCCAAGCGTGCCGCGACGAGGACTGGCCGGCCGACATCGCCGCCGTCATCGCCAGCCGGCCCGATGCCGGCGGCCTGGAATGGGCAGCCGCCCAGGGCATCCCCACGGCAGCCCTGTACCATAAGGACTACGCCAGCCGCGAAGCCTTCGACGCTGCGCTGGCTGCCGAAATCGACCGCTACGCGCCCGACTATGTCATCCTGGCCGGCTTCATGCGCGTCCTGACCCCGGGCTTCGTCAACCACTATGCCGGCCGGCTGGTCAATATCCACCCCTCGCTGCTGCCGGCGTTCCCCGGGCTGCATACCCATGCCCAGGCCCTGGCGACGGGAGTGCGCGTGCACGGCTGCACGGTGCATTTCGTCACGCCGGTGCTGGACCACGGCCCCATCATCGCCCAGGGCTGCGTGCCGGTCTTGGCCGGCGATACGCCGGAACTGCTGGCTAATCGCGTGCTGGCAGTGGAACATCGGGCTTTTCCCGCTGCCGTGCGCTGGCTGGCCGAAGGCCGGGTTACGCTGACGAACGACCACCGGGTGGACGTGCAGGGGGACCCCGCGCGCTTGTTCACCTGGTCGCCGGCCGCTTGATCGGCCCCGAATCGCACTGAATCGCTTTTATCGGGCGGAACTCCTCCGCCCCACTGGAACACACCATGACTAAACCCCAATCTCCGCGTTCTCGTCCGGCAGGCACCCCGAGGGCAGCCTCCGAAGGGCGCGACGGTCGGTCCTTTTTCTCGCGTCCCAAGGGCGACGCCCGCGAAGCGCCGCAGCGCGAGCGCAGCGACCGCGCGCGCGACGAGCGCCCCGGCCGCGATGCCGGCCGTCCGGCCCCGCGCCCGTCTTACGATGCACCGCGTGGCGAGAGCCGCGGCGAAAACCGTGGCGAACGCGGCGCCTTCGGTGGCGATCGCCGGGAAGGCCAAGGCCGGCCGGCACCGCGTCCGTCCTATGACGCGCCGCGTGGCGAGAACCGTGGCAACAGCCCGCGTGGCGATAGCCGCGGCGGGGAACGGGGCGCCTACAGTTCGGAACGCCGCGAAGGCCAGGGCCGTCCGGATTCGCGTCCGTCGTACGGCAACGGTCCCCGTGGCGACAGCCG
>NZ_DBHKZA010000129.1:0-9552 GCF_057314935.1 Achromobacter sp. | reverse complement strand
CATGTTTGCAATTGTCTGCCCGGCGTTCCTTCCTACAATCTCCGTCTAGACTTGAACAACAAGTCGTCCTGAAAAATGATGCAAGGGAGCAGACACATGAGCAGCGCTTTCCAACCCTGGGACAACCCGATGGGCACCGCCGGGTTCGAATTCATCGAGTACGCCGCGCCGGACCCCGCCGCGCTGCGCAAGGTTTTCGAGCTGCTGGGCTTCAAGGCCATTGCGAAACACCGCCACAAGGACGTGACCCTGTACCGCCAAGGCGGCGTCAACTTCCTGATCAACGCCGAACCCGATTCCTTCGCCCAACGTTTCGCGCGCCTGCACGGCCCGTCGATCTGTGCGATCGGCTTCCGCGTGCAAGACGCCAATGCCGCTTACAAGCGCGCACTGGAATTGGGCGCCTGGGGCTTCGATTCGCACAGCGGCCCAATGGAATTGAACATCCCGGCCATCAAGGGCATCGGCGATTCGCTGATCTACCTGGTTGACCGCTGGACGGGCAAGGAAGGTCACGGCGGCATCGGCGACATCAGCATCTATGACGTGGACTTCGTGCCGGTCGACCCCGACAACGCGCAAGCCGACCTGAATCACCGCGGCGCCGGCCTCACGCTGGTGGATCACCTGACGCACAACGTGCACAAGGGCCGCATGGCGGAATGGTCTGAGTTCTACGAGCGCCTCTTCAACTTCCGCGAAGTCCGCTACTTCGATATCGAAGGCAAGGTGACGGGCGTGAAGTCCAAGGCGATGACTTCGCCTTGCGGCAATATCCGCATTCCGATCAACGAGGAAGGCACGGAAGAGAAAGGCCAGATCCAGGAATACCTGGACCTGTACCGCGGCGAAGGCATCCAGCACATCGCCATGGCCACTGAAGACATCTACGGCACCATCGAAGCGTTGCGCGAGTCGGGCGTGGTGTTCCTGGACACCCCGGAAACGTATTACGAACTGCTGGACCGCCGCCTGCCTAATCACGGCGAAGATGTCGCCCGCTTGCAGAAGAACCGCATCCTGCTCGACGGCGCCCCCGGCGGCGGCCTGCTCTTGCAGATCTTCACTGAAAACCAGATCGGTCCGATTTTCTTCGAGATCATCCAGCGCAAGGGCAACGACGGTTTCGGCGAAGGTAATTTCAAGGCCCTGTTCGAATCAATCGAACTGGACCAGATGCGCCGCGGCGTGGTGAAGAACGTCGACTAACTGCTTCCCCCGCCGGCGTGCGGTGCCCAGGCACTCGCGCCGGCTTTGAAGCCTCACCTGGTGGTGAGGTTTTTTTTCGCCCAAACCAAAGGCGTCGCGGGAAGGGCGGCAGGCATCCGAGGCTTGCGCGACGGGGGGGCACGTTGCCTGCCGGCATCGGCAGGCAATCCCGCGTCAGCGCTGCAGGCGGTCCTGGAACTGCTTGCGGAACTTGGCGACCTTGGGCGCGATCACGAACTGGCAGTAGCCTTGTTCGGGATGCAGGGCGAAATAGTTGCTGTGGTAGTCCTCGGCTTGCCAGAACTTGACGGGCGCCAGCAGCTTGGTGACGATCGGCGCGTCGTAGACCCGCTGGGCCTCGACTTCGGCGATGACGGCCTCGGCCTGCTCGCGCTGTGCTTCGTTCTGCCAGAAAATCGCCGACTCGTACTGCGGGCCGATGTCATTGCCCTGGCGCCCCGGCGTGGTGGGGTCGTGCGTGGCGAAGAAGACGCGGAGCAGATCGCTGTAGGAGAGTTCAGCGGGATCGAACTCCACACGGGCGACCTCGATGTGGCCCGTGTCCTTGCCGCAGACCTGCTCGTAGCTGGGATTGTCCACGTGTCCGCCACTGTAGCCGGGCAGCACGCTTTTGACGCCCTTCAATTCGGTGAAGACCGCTTCGACGCACCAGAAGCAGCCGCCGCCAAGAACGGCGACTTCATTGCCCGGGGATGCTTGTTCTGCCATGACGATTCCTTTCCTGTAGACGGCCGCTGCCTGCGGCCGGCGCCCCCGGCTTCATGCGCGGGGCATAGAGAATAAGACTACTGCTTGGGTGGCGCCAGCGACAAGATCCATTCGGCCAGCAGACGGGCATCTTCCTGGCTGACATGGGTTTGCGCGGGCATGGGCACGGCGCCCCAGGCGCCGCGGCCGCCGCCCCGGATCTTGCCCGCCAGGTAGTCCACCATGGCGTCGCCCTGCCCCGCATAACGTTCGGCCACGCTTTTCAGCGGCGGCCCGACGCGTTTGGCTTCCACTTGGTGGCAGGCCATACAGGCTTTGCTCTTGGCCAGGTCCAACCCGGTGGTTTGGGCCTGGACCGCGCCAGCGCCCAAGACGCCGGCCACGGCCACCCACAGACTAATCTTCAAATGCATCGGTTACTGCCCCACGGCTCGCGGTGCTGGCGAGCTTGCCGAACTTGGCGAGCACACCGCGTGTATAACGCGGCTTGGGCTGAACCCAGGCCTGTCGACGAGCCGCCAGGTCTTCGTCGCTGATATTGAGCTGCAACAGCAGCTTGTGGGCATCGATGGTAACCGAATCGCCCTCCTGGATCAGAGCGATCGGGCCGCCCACGAAAGCCTCTGGCGCCACATGGCCGACGACCATGCCCCAGGTGCCTCCGGAGAAGCGGCCGTCGGTGATCAAGCCCACGGTTTCGCCCAGACCCTGCCCGACCAGCGCGGAGGTGGGCGCCAGCATTTCGCGCATGCCGGGACCGCCTTTCGGGCCTTCGTAGCGGATGACCACGACATCGCCGTCCTTGATCTGGCGCGCCATGATCGCCGTCATGGCATCGTCTTCGGAATCGAATACGCGCGCGGGGCCGGTAATGACGGGGTTCTTCAAGCCCGTGATCTTCGCCACGCAGCCTTCGGGCGACAGGTTGCCCTTCAGGATGGCCAGATGCCCTTGCGGGTACACGGCGCGGTCCACCGGCATGATGACGTCCTGGTCCGCGCGTGGCGCATCCGGCACATCAGCCAAGGTTTCCGCGATGGTCTTGCCGCTGATCGTGATGCAGTCGCCGTGCAGGAGCCCGGCGTTGAGCAGCAATTTCATGACCTGCGGGATGCCACCTGCGCGATGCAGATCGGTCGCGACATATTTGCCGGATGGCTTCAAGTCGCACAGCACGGGGACGCGCTTGCGGATGCGTTCGAAGTCATCGATGGTCCACGGCACTTCGGCGGCGTGCGCGATGGCCAGGAAATGCAGCACGGCGTTGGTGGAACCGCCGGTGGCCATGATGACCGAAACCGCGTTTTCGATGGATTCGCGCGTGATGATGTCGCGCGGCCGCAGGTTGCGCCGCACCGCTTCGACAAGCACCCGCGCCGACTCAGCGGCCGAGACGACCTTTTCATCGTCTTCATTGGCCATCGTGCTGGAATACGGCAGGCTCATGCCCATGGCTTCGAACGCGGAGCTCATCGTGTTGGCCGTGTACATGCCGCCACAGGAGCCGGAGCCGGGAATGGCGCATTTCTCGATTTGCTTGAAATCGGCTTCGGGCATGCGGCCCATCGTGTATTCGCCAACGGCTTCGAACACCGACACGATGGTGAGGTCGCGGCCCTTGTAGTGGCCCGGCTTGATCGTGCCGCCATAGACGTAGATGCCGGGCACGTTGGTGCGCGCCAGGGCGATCATGCCGCCCGGCATGTTCTTGTCGCAGCCCCCGATCACCACCACGCCGTCCATCCACTGACCTTGCGCGGCGGTTTCAATACAGTCCGCGATGACTTCGCGCGACACCAGCGAATACTTCATGCCCTCGGTGCCCATGGACATGCCGTCCGAGATGGTGGGCGTGCCGAATACCTGGGGGTTGGCGCGCGAGGCTCGAATGGCGTCGATGGCCGCATCCGCCAGGCGTTGCAGGCCGCTGTTGCATGGCGTGATGGTGGAATGGCCGTTGGCCACGCCGATCATGGGATTTTCGAAATCGGCTTCCTGATAGCCCAGCGCGTAATACATGGCGCGGTTGGGCGCGCGCGCGACGCCGTGAGTGATATGGCGGGAACGTTCATTGTTCGGCATGGTCTGTCTCTCCTGTCGGCCGTCGGGGCGCGGACATGGCGAACGCACCCTGGGAAGCTGGCTCGCTTGCATGCATGCGAATCTTCAGTGCTCGCCGGTTATTATCATTCAACTTTATTGTGTCGGGCAGAACATGCTGCAATATCCAAAATTCGACCCCATCGCCTTGCAGATCGGGCCGCTGGCCATCCACTGGTACGGCCTGATGTATCTGGCGGGCTTCGCCCTGGTGTACCTGCTTGGCCGCCGGCGCATCACCAGCGGCCACACCACGTCCTTGAACGTGCGCGACCTGGAAGACCTGATCTTCTACAGCGTGCTGGGCGTGGTGCTGGGCGGCCGGCTGGGGTATGTGCTGTTCTATAAGCCGGGCTATTACCTGGCCCACCCGCTGGAAGTGGCGTACCTGTGGCAAGGCGGCATGTCGTTCCACGGCGGCCTGATCGGCGTGATCGTGGTGATGCTGCTGTTCGCGCGCAAGAAGAAGCTGCCCTTTTTCGCGGTCAGCGACTTCATCGCCCCACTGATCCCGCTAGGCCTGGGTTTCGGCCGGCTGGGCAACTTCATCAATGGCGAACTGTGGGGCCGGCCGACCGATGTGCCGTGGGCCATGGTGTTCCCCGACAGCGGCGACGGGCTGGCGCGCCATCCTTCCCAACTCTATGAACTGGGTCTGGAAGGCATCGTGCTGTTTGCGCTGCTGTGGTGGTTTTCGAGCAAGCCGCGTCCACTCGGACAGGTGAGCGGGCTTTTCCTGATGGGTTACGGAACGTTCCGCTTCCTGGTGGAATTCACCCGCGAGCCAGACAACTTCCTGGGCCTGCTCGCGGGTGGTTTGAGCATGGGACAGTGGCTGTCCCTGCCGATGGTCGCCCTGGGCGCCATCATGTTCAGCCTTACTGCAAAACGATCGTCCCGTTGACGGCGATGCTGACCGTGACGTCTCCCGCTTCCAGCGGGACGTCCGGGCTGTAGCCGCCGGAGGCATCCTTGGCCATGGCCGCCGCGCCCAACATGCGGGGCATCGGCACCGGGCCGCCCGAGCCGCCCAATTCCAGCTTGGACAGGCGATAACCCGAGAAACCGAATGCGTTGGCCGCTGCCAGCGCGCGGTCCTTGAAGGCCTGGGCCGCTTCTTTCAGCAACTTGCGCTCTTCGGCCTCGCGCGCTTCGCGCGACAGCGAGAAGCTGATGTTCGAAATAGCGGTCTTGTCCGAGAGCTTGGACGCCAACGCGGCGGCGGCTTCGAAGTCTTTCGACTCAAGCACCACCTCACCCTGACCGCGCCACGTGCCGATCTTGCCTTTGCTGTTGGTATTGGGCCAGACGTTGTAGCCGCCCGTGCGGACTTCGACGCCCTTCGTGTCGCGCGCGCGCTTGACGACGTCGTCCAGCGCGGCCGTCAGCTTCTTGCCGGCAGCCGGCTGATCCGGCGCTTCGACTTCGGCGGACAACGAAATACGGACGGTGTCCTGCTTGACCTCGGAAGACGCGGTGGCCTGCAACGTCATTTCCGGCGAACGGTTCGTGGACGATTCCGTGGCGGCAGGCGCGGCGGGCGTCTGCGCTTGCGCATAAGCGGGTTGAACGGCGGCGATGGCGGCCACGGCTGCGCACGCTGCGCCGAGTTTCGTCAGCGAAAAAACAGGGTGTTTAAACATGGACTGGTCCTAGGAGGGAGGACAAAGGGAGGGGCAAGGGGGGGATGGTGAGGCGCCCGACGCGGACCTGCGCTTATGGCAGGCCCGCTGGGATAAATGCCCCGCCTGTGCCGTCAAGGCCGGCATCTCGAACCCTAAGGTAAGAGGTGGTCGCGTTCCGCAGAGCGTCGGGTTCGTCTACGAGAGACAATCACTCCAGCTCTACACTCCCGCAACCATATGCCGAAAGCATAGGTTCAGAGAATGTATGGCCTAGTCACGGACACGGCAGGGACAAACTGAAAATTCTTGAATACTGCTTATGAACGGTTAGAGCAGTTTTTCCTGACCCGACAAGGCGTCATCGAGTACTGCGTTCATGTCCTCAATTCTACGCTTGAAGTCGCCGACTGCCAAACCGCCCAGCGGACCATCCGGCGCTTTCATCGCAAGGAGTTCGCCCGCGACCTGCAGGGCCGCCATCACGGCGATGCGTTCATTGCTGGAAATCTTGCCCGTTCCCTGGATGCGCAGCATCAGTTGGTCGACATGGCGCACGGCGGCCATGAGCGTGGGCTTCTCTTCAGCGGAGCAGGCCAGGGAGTAGTCGCGTCCCAATATGGTGACATCTACGCGTTCCATCAGTGTTGCTCTCCAGACGGTGCGCCCGGCAGGCGGGCCAGCACGGCGTCGATGCGCTCGCGGGCCGCGGCGGCGGCCACACGCAAGCGCTGTAGTTCAGTGTCGCGGGATTGCAGATTGCCCTGCAGCTCGGTTTCCCGGGCAGAGAAACGCGATTCGAGCGACTGGCGTTCGGTGGATTCACGAGCGAGCTGATCGCGCAAGGCGGCTTCGGCCTGCTGGGCCTGCTCGAGCATGGCGGAGACTGCGCCGTCGTGATCCTGAAGCTTGCTTTGCAGCGTGACGATGTCGGCCTCGCGCTCGGCGGCGCGCTGCTTGAGCACACGCTGCTCAGCTTCGAGTTCGTTCAGGCGCAGACGCAACGCGTCACGCTCTGCGTGGAGTTGGCGGGTGCGTTGCACCAGTTGCCCGATTCGGGCGGCGAGTTGGTCTAGATCTTGCAGCATGGGCGCTATCGTAAACCATCCTGAGTGCAATCGGGCCTCTTCACGCAAGGTGAGAAACCCGGCAATATTCGGTAGGAAATAGGCAGGTGATTACGGTGGTGCAACGCCAACCGACGACCCCTACAGAAAAAACGCCTCCCCTCCTCCAAATTCCCCGCATCCGGCCGATCCGGCTTTCGCATTTCTTTCTATAAACTTTCACTTAGCTTTCAAAAAGCCCTCAATCCTCCTTCGCGGTTACATCTAGGGATCGGGAGTACCCGAATTCTAGGGAAAACCCCAGGCTTTCACCGAGCTTACAGGGTTTGCAGCGTGGCAGGCGTCCATTACCATTCGCCCTTTCAAGAAACCACGCCGTCGCTTTCAGAAGAACTAATGGCACCCCGAAGTGCCTTTTTTGTGCCTGTCACTCGCCTTTCGGCGAGTCCCCATCCGGCTACAAACTTTTTTATCTACATGCTGTAAACAGGAGCCAACCAATCATGCAGCTACGCAATCGACAGGACTTCTGGTCTGGGGTGATGTTCATCGCCCTTGGACTGGGATTCGCCTGGCAGGCCAGCAGCTACCAAATGGGTACTGCCGCCCGAATGGGCCCAGGGTACTTTCCTTTCTGGCTAGGCATTGTTCTGGCTTTGCTGGGCGCCATCGTGCTGCTTGGCTCGATGTCCAAGAAAGCCCATGAAACGCACGTCGACAAGTTCGACTGGCGCATCGTCTTCCTGGTGGTCGGATCCGTCGTCCTGTACGGCCTGGTCCTCAAACTGCTGGGCATCTACATCTCGGTGTTCCTCCTGGTTGTCGTCAGCAGCCTGGCCAGCCACGAGTTCAGCCTCAAGGTCGCCGTCGCCAACGGCATCTTCCTGGTGATCTTCTCGTATCTGGCATTCGTCAAGGGGCTGGGGCTGATCTTCCCGCTGTGGCCGTCCTTTCTGGGCATGAACTAAGGAGCAACCGGTCATGGAATTGTTTGACAACCTCATGTTGGGTTTCTCGGTGGCGTTTACGCCCGAGAACCTGCTTTACGCACTGCTGGGCTGCATCCTGGGTACGCTGATTGGCGTGCTGCCGGGCATCGGCCCCGTCCCGACCATCGCGATGCTGCTCCCGATCACGTACGTGCTGCCCCCGGTGGCCGGCCTGATCATGTTGGCGGGTATCTATTACGGCGCCCAATACGGCGGCTCCACGACGGCGATTCTTGTGGCGCTGCCAGGGGAAACGTCTGCGGTGGTGACCGTGCTGGACGGTCACCAGATGGCCCGCAACGGCCGTGCTGGCGCCGCGCTGGCAATCGCCGCGCTGGGTTCGTTCTTCGCCGGTTGCGTGGCCACGCTGCTGCTGGCCGCCTTCGCACCCCCGCTGGCTGAAGTCGCCTTCAAGTTCGGCCCTGCCGAGTACTTCTCGCTGATGTGCCTGGGCCTGGTCGGCGCCGTGGTGCTGGCCTCGGGCTCGCTGCCCAAGGCGATCGCGATGATCATCCTGGGCCTGTTGCTGGGCATGGTCGGTACCGACGTCAACTCGGGTGTCGCCCGCTTCGACTTCGGCGTGCCGGAACTGCAAGACGGCATCGACTTCGCCATCGTGGCCATGGGCGTGTTCGGCTTTGCCGAAATCATGACCAACCTGGAGCAGAAGGAAAACCGCGTCGACATCACCGACAAGATCGGCTCGCTGTACCCGAACAAGCAGGAATTCAAGGAATCGTACCCGGCAGTGCTGCGCGGTACGGCCCTGGGTTCGGCCCTGGGCATCTTGCCGGGCGGTGGCGCCGTGCTGTCGTCGTTCGCCTCCTACACGCTGGAAAAGAAGATCTCGAAGAATCCGGAACGCTTCGGCAAGGGCCATCCGGCCGGCCTGGCTGGCCCGGAATCGGCGAACAACGCTGCTGCCCAGACCTCGTTCATCCCGCTGCTGACGCTCGGTATCCCGGGTAACGCCGTGATGGCGTTGATGGTCGGCGCAATGACGATCCACAACATCCAGCCCGGCCCGCAAGTCATGACGAGCCACCCGGAGCTGTTCTGGGGCCTGATCGCCTCGATGTGGATCGGCAACCTGATGCTGGTGGTGTTGAACCTGCCGCTGATCGGCTTGTGGGTCAAGCTGCTGAAGGTGCCTTACCGCATCCTGTTCCCGGCGATTCTGGTGTTCTGCACGATCGGTGTGTATTCGCTGAACTACAACGCGTTCGACATCTTCACCACCGCCATGTTCGGTATCGTGGGCTACGTGTGGTCGAAGCTGAAGTGCGAAGGCGCGCCGCTGCTGCTGGGCCTGGTCCTGGGCCCCATGATGGAAGAAAACTTCCGCCGTGCCCTGCTGCTGTCGCGTGGCGACTTCACCACCTTTGTGACCCGTCCGCTGTCGGCTTCCCTGCTGGCCGTCGCCGTGTTCCTGGTGATCCTGGTGGCCTTGCCGGCCATCCGCAAGAAGCGCGAAGAGACCTTCGTCGAAGAAGACTAAAGCGCGGTACGCCGCCTGCGGGCGGCGGTCTCGCCTTCGATCAAACCCCCGGGCCTGTCCCGGGGGTTTTTCTTTGTGCGCACGGAATGCCTGCCCGGCCAAAGCTACTGATAGATACGACACACTACGAGACGTAGGGCACAGCCCGGCATCTACGTTAAGCTACGGGTTTACCCCACGCGATGATTCGGCATGAATTTCGACTGGAAAAACCCCTACCCCACCACCCGGATTCCGGTGTTCGCCCGCAACGTGGTCGCCACCTCGCAGCCACTGGCCGCCCAGGCGGGCTTGCGGATCCTGGCCCGCGGCGGCAATGCCGTGGATGCGGCCATCGC
>NZ_DBHKZA010000128.1:0-9631 GCF_057314935.1 Achromobacter sp. | reverse complement strand
GCAACCTTGCCAAGGTTGAGGTCGCGAGTTCGAGACTCGTCTCCCGCTCCAAATTCAGATTCGCAGCGTTTTCTGAAAATTCTGCGAATCATTAAAAAGGGCCTGCGGGCCCTTTTTTCATGCCCGCTCGATCCGCAAACATGCCGCGCATCGCGGTACATTGCCGGGCATGCCGCACTCCCGTACCCCCGCTTTCAATCCATTGCTTGCCGTGTTGTCCGGCCTATCCCTGGCCGCGGGCGTTATCGCGGGCATTGCCGGCCTCGCCACGAACTCCTCGGGCGGCCTGTTCCCTAACCTGGCTTTGGCGCTGGGGTTGATGGGGCTGGGCCTGGGCAACGCCGTTTCGTTCCTCTGCAATCTGCTGGCCTGGCGGCTGGGCGCGCGCTTGCGGTGGCTGCGGATCGCGCTGATCATCCAAGTCCTGCCCACCATCGCCTTTGCCGCCATCGCATGCAAGGCCGTCTGGGACAACTGGCAGGACCGCCGCAGCCTCCAGCAACGCGGCGCCGTCTGGAACGCGGTGCGTAGCGACGACGTCGCCGCCCTGACCTTGGCGCGGCAATCCTGCGGCACGGCATGCCGCGAAGGAATCACCGACCAGGGCCTGCTGATGCACGCGACAATGGCACGCGCCCATCAAGTGGCCGGCCATCTGATCGCGCAAGGCGCGACCGTCAGCGCCAGCCTGACCGCGCCCTCCATGGACCTGCACACCTGCGAAGGCCGGTACCTGCCGGCGCTTTCCGCCTTGAGCGTCGCGGTCGCGCAGCGCGACGACGCGCTCGTGGCACTGCTGCTGCCCGCAAGCGACATGGCGGCGCGGCGCGAGGCCATGTGGACGGCGGCGACGCTCGACCGCCTGGACACCGTGAAGACGCTTGCCGCCAACGGCGTGCCGCTGACCTTGCGCGGCAAGACCCTGGACCAGAACGACACCCTGCTCGTGGCGGCCGCAAGCGGCGCCGCGACGACAGTCGGCCGATGGCTCATCGACACGCAGGGCTTGCCGGTAGACGCCATCGTCCACGGCCCCGATCCCTACCCCGGCACCGCCCCCATCGCCGCGTTGTCCGATTTCATGCGCGATACGCAATCGCCGCGCGCAACCGAGTTCCTGCGCCTGCTGCGCGCGCATGGCGCGGATCTGGACGCCCGGCCTCGCAACGGCGACTCCGCGCTTGAGGAGGCCGTGCGCATTGGCAGAAAGCCGGTCGCGGCCCAACTGATCGACGCGGGCGCGGACCCAGCCCGCTTGCCGCCTGCGGCGCGAACGCGCCTGGCCGAGCTGCTGGCCGGCCCGGACGAGCCAGTGTTTCCCAAGCGCCGGACCGATTGCGTTCCTCCCTGAGTTGCCGGATATCAAACCTTCGGCAGACTCGGGCGCGAGCCGGGGCACAACCCTCGCGCCGCTGGGCATAATCGATGGTCTTCCCGGCCGCGCGTGACGCACCCTCGGCCAATCCCCCAAGGAGGCCTGCGCCATGATGGGAATCAGCCGCGCGGTGTTGCTGCACCGCTTGAAAACCGCCAGCTACGCGATCGGCTCCGTCGTACTGATCAGCTGGGTCACCGATGCGCTGAACGAAGGGCTCATGTTCAAGCCCGTGCTGCGCTACTTCTATCCGGCCGCGGTTGAAAACTACCTGCACCCGTTCACGGACCGCCCCAGCCTGATGATCTGGCTGATGCCCTTGCTGTTGGCGTTGCTGCTGATGTTCGTATCATCGATGATGACCGTGCATCACCTCAAACGGCGCGTCCTTTACCGCATGAGCCCACCGGTCGCTTCTCCGAAACCGGACCACCTGATCACGCTTGCGGCCGGCGACCAGACGTTGCGCGACCTCCCGTATGGCGCGCGAGGCCCCACGCTGCACGCGCTGTACCGGCAAGCCGACGACCTGACGCCGCTGGAAGCCGCGTGCGCCGCCGCCGGCATCACGCTGCATGCGCGCCCCCTGCCCAATACCGGGGACATCCGCCAGCTGACCCTGCGGCTTGACCGGATCCTCTCGCAGATACGCCGCAAGGCGGGCCCTGCCGCGAGCATTGCATTCGATCTGAGCAGCCTGTCGCCCGAACTGGCCAGCGCGGCCACGATCGCGTGCCTGGAAAACAGCGTGATGCTGTGCTATCTGGACACGCAAAAGCAACTGCGCGCGCACCGCGTCATCGGTGAAATAAGCGATTGAGGGCACGGTCCCAATCATGGAATCCGGGCCCGCCCCCATCACCCGCGTGCAAACTTTTAAAATTTCTGTATACTTCCGCCTCTCTTGCAAAGAACAACGTTTCGGGTTGCACAAATCCAGATGTTTTCAGCGCGGGAAAATGCGGGAGTAGCTCAGTTGGTAGAGCGCAACCTTGCCAAGGTTGAGGTCGCGAGTTCGAGACTCGTCTCCCGCTCCACATTCAAAAAGGCCCAGACTTCGGTCTGGGCCTTTTGCTTTGTGTGCGGGTTTAGCAATAGCGGATTTAGCAACGAGGACATAGGCGATGGACAGCGTATTAATCCTGCTGATGGTGGCCTTGGCATGGCAAGTGCTGCGCGTGCGCTACCAGCGCGCGCGCATCGCCTTGCTGGGGCGGCATTTGGGCGGCTTGCAGCTTGAGCGTCACATGGAAACGCTGACGCAAGGCTACTCCCGCGCCATTCGCGAAGAAACCGAATCGCGCCAGCTGCAGGTGCTGGAAACGTTTGCCCAGACCGAACGCGCCATGGCATCACAGGCGAACTCGCTGGCCAACGCGATGCAAAAGGAAAGCCCGCAGGCCACTCGCTTATCCACGCTCTCGCTTTGCGTGCCGTACATCGAACGCTTTGTTCCTGCGGCAACCCGGGATTTTCGTGAACTGCTGCACATCCACGCAGCCGGCCTGCGTCACGTCGTGGACAACGAAGATCACCTGGACGCGAAAGCCCGCGCATTCCAGCTCTCGGCGGAGCTATATCTGCTGCAGCACAGCTGCCATTGGTTCTGCAAATCTCGCGCAGTGGCCGATGCGCGATTGATGCTGCGGCATCAGGTCAACCATCAAAAAGTGCTGGAATCGGTATCTGCGGCGACCCGCTACGCCTATCAGCAATGGCAGCGTGGCGACAAACACTAATTCCGCCCGCCCCTTTTTCCACACAAGCCAAAATTTTCGTGTATAATTGCTGTCTTTGGTGGAGACGGGTTCAGAGATAACTTCAAACAACCCACCAAGCAGAGAGCAAGCAAAAAGCTTCTGCGGACCTTCACCAAACATGCAGCAATGCATGCAGTACTGAAAAATGCGGTACTGAAATAGGTACCAAGCATTAAGTACCAAGCAATACAGCAGTACAAAGCGGGAGTAGCTCAGTTGGTAGAGCGCAACCTTGCCAAGGTTGAGGTCGCGAGTTCGAGACTCGTCTCCCGCTCCAAATTATGATCTACAGACTTCTACTGACGTCTGTAAGTCATTGAAAAAAGGGGCTTCGGCCCCTTTTTCCATTCCAGCGAGCGCCACGGAAATCCACCCACAGCTACCGTTTTTGAGTGACCAATTGAGGCACAAGAATACGGTTGGGACGGCTACCGGATAGTTGCTGGGGCTGAGCGGGAACCATGACGAGCATTAGGCCTAAGTCATAACTTAGGAGCCTCGAAATGGCACTCTCTGATCTGACAGTCCGGCAGGCAAGAACCACCGGCAAGCGCTACACCCTCTCCGATAACGACTGCCTGGGCCTGATGGTCTCTGCCGCAGGCGGCAAGTCGTGGATCTTCCGATACTACTGGCTGGGCAAGCAAAAGCGCATGTCCCTGGGTGGCTATCCCGCCCTCAGTCTGCGCGAGGCCCGCGCCGAGCGGGACAAGGCTCAGGTTCTGCTCGCCAAGGGCATTGATCCCCAAATCGAACGCGACCAGCGCCGGCACGCGGCCAAGCTGGCGGGCGAATACACCTTCAAGAACGTCTTCGATGCTTGGGTCGAGCATCGCCGCAAGGAACTCAAGGAAGGCCGTCAGAGCACGCTTTCGCAGATCCTGCGCATCTTCAACAAGGACGTGCTGCCTACCCTGGGGAAGATGTCGATCTACGACATTCGACGGCCCCAGCTCGTGGGCGTCGTGGCGGCGATCGAGAAACGCAAGGCGTTCACCACCGCCGAGAAGGTCCGCACCTGGTTCAACCAGATGTTCCGCTATGCCCTGGTCATCGCCGAAGGGCTGGAAGTCAATCCGGCCGCGGACCTGGACGTGGTGGCCGAGCCCAAGCCCCCGGTGGCCCACAACCCCTATCTGCACCTGCCCGAGCTGCCCGAGTTCCTTCAGAAGCTCCGGCGCTACAACCCCCGGGGCTGGCAGACCCAGCTTGGCGTCCGGCTGCTGTTCCTGACGGGGGTGCGCACGGGCGAGTTGCGCCTGGCCGAGCCTGAGCAATTCGACCTCGACCGCGGCTTGTGGATCATCCCGCCGCAGGTCGTCAAGCAACTCCAGGACGAAATGCGCAAGGCCGGCAAGCGGCCGCAGGACGTGCCGCCCTACATCGTGCCCCTGTCCCTGCAGGCCATCGAGATCGTGCGCTATCTCCTGGGCGTGATGCGTCCAGCGCAGAAGTACCTGCTGTCGCATCGCAGCGAACTCAAGAAGCGCATCAGCGAGAACACCCTCAACAAGGCCGTGCAGCTCATGGGCTACGAGGGGCGCCTGACCGGCCACGGCATCCGCGGCACCATCTCGACCGCGCTCAACGAGATCGGATACCCGAAGATTTGGGTGGACGCTCAGCTTTCGCACTCCGACCCCAACAAGGTGAGTTCGGCCTACAACCACGCCAAGTACGTGGAGCCTCGGCGTCGCATGATGCAGGACTGGGCAGACCGTCTTGACCTGCTCGAACAGGGTGAAGTCGAAGCCGCGAGCGCGCATCTGACCATCCGTATCGACGGGGTGCCGGCAATGGCGGAAGTGGAGGAAGTGGTGGGCGCGGTCTCCACGACTGCTGAGCCTGTTGTCCCCGGCGTGCCGCCCGTGGTGGCCACGCCTATCGTCGTGACCCCCAACAGCGGCGGAATCATGTTCCAGCGGCTGTCGCAGGTGCCGCCGCCTCCGGTGCATGCCCCGGAGCCGGAAGTCTCCGCGATCCAGCGCGAGCGCGAGGAAATGCTGGCCATCTACGAGTCGCCGAACAATCTGCCGGTCCCGCTGTTCGGCAAGCTGGCCGGGAAGTCCAAGGACCAGATCAACCGCGAGCTGAAGGCGGGCAAGCTGCTGTCGATCAGCCTGGGCAACCGGGGGCAGCGGGTTCCCGACTGGCAACTGGTGCCGCTCAAGCACAAGCTGGCCCAAGTGCTCATGAACCAATGCCCGCACGCCGATTCGTGGGACCTGTACCGCATGCTGACCCAGCCTCACCCCGACCTGGGTGATCGTGCGGCCATTGATGCGGTCACGCCAACGAACGTGCCCGCAATCATCCGGGTTCTCATGGGCGACTACCAGCACCATGCGGATGTGCCCGAGGCCGTTGCCCCGCGGCCCATCCCCGAGGACGTGCGGCAGAGCGTCCGCCGACTGGTGGACAGCGCAGCGGTGCTTGAAGGGGTCTAGTCCGGTCTAGTCCCATGCTGCAACCTATGGCCGGGATGAGACGGCTCCGGCCTATAGGAGTGCCTGCTACAGGGCGCCTGCCTCGGCGATCTGCAGCGCCCTGCGCTCGAAACGCTTGGCAGCAGAATCTGCTTGCGCGTGGGGCCGTTGGAGGTACGTCACGATCTCATAGGGGCCATCGGCGAGCGGTCGCATGCTTACCCCCCATTGATGGGCACGCTCGATGCGCGATTGCGCGCATACGCCGATGCCGTAGCCGGCTGAAACCCACAGCGCCATCATCTCGAATGAAGTTGCAGGCAGGATGTTCTCTTGGTCCACTGGCATCAGGGAGGCCAACCTCTCGTCCAGCAAGGGACAAGCCTCCGCCTGCCAGCGATAGATTGGATAGTCCTGAAGATCGGAGATGGTGAGCTTCGCCTGATCAACCAAACGGAACCGCGGTGGTATCGCGACGGCCATGCTTTCGCACCACAGCCTCCGGCTACTCGTCAGGTGATCCCCCGCACTGCTAAGAGATAGCCCCGCGTCGTAGCGGCCCTCATGCAGGCCCGTTACCAGCTCTTGATCCGAAACTTCACGCACGGCGATCGCGACACCCGGCTCGTGCGCTCGCTGCAGTGCAAGCAGCGCCGACAGCCGTGAAGACGGCACACCTGGCGCTATGGCGAGTGTGAAATTCGGGGACGGTCTGATGGCGTTGTGCATGGATGCCCCCAAGAGGCAACGGGATCGAAAAGAGCAGCCGACATCATACTCAAGAGATATCTTTAACGTGGTTAAAGATCAGTGATTCCATGACGCTTCTGCGAATGCAGAAGCGCACTATTCGGCCTGGACGGCCCGCCGGAGTAACCACCTATGAGTCCGCACCGGCGTTGGCGTTCGGGCAAGCGGTGCGAGCCGCTCGCCTGGCTCAGGGGATTGCTCAGGATGAGTTCGCGGGCTTGGCGGGGATCGCGCGCTCGCACATGGGCAAGATTGAGCGCGGCGAGCACATGCCGACACTCGCTCTCATTCTAAAAATTTCCCTGGCTCTCAAGATCAGCTCGGCCGAACTGATGACGGCCACGGAGCGCAACCTCTACCTTCAGGGCGATGCGTGACGCCGGGTGTGGCGCAGGCGCCGTAGCTAATCGCTCTTTGGCGAACGCAAACGCTCGATGAAGCGCTCTACGGGAACGGATAGTCCGCTACCGCCTTCGGGCCGAAGCAGGTAGGTGATGATGACGGCCGAATCGAGCGCCAACGGCCGGATCACCACGTCGGGACGTTGGCATACCGCGATTCGGGTCGCCGTTGCGAAGCCGATGCCGTAACCAGCTCCGACCAACGTGAGCATCATGTCCAGCGACGAGACATGCTCAACGATGGTGGACTCGCGCTCCAGGGGATGTAGCAGCCGGGTCAATTCGCGGCAGTAGCCCTCGCAAAGCTGCGGATCGCACATCACCAGCGGGTAACTCACGAGTTCACGTAGCGACACTTCCTTGTGGGCCAGCAACGGGTGCCGGATCGGCAAGGTCACCACCAGCGGGTCCTGCCAGATGGGCTCCGTCACCAGTCCGTCGCCGACGTCCGCAGTGTGTGCGAAACCGATCGCGAAGTCGCCGGATCGCAGCCCCCGCAACTGTTCCGCCAGGGTGACCTCGGAGAGCCGTATTTCGATCTCCGGCTCCTCCTGGCGGCACAGGGCAAGAAGTGCAGACAGCCGCGGGTCGATGGCGCCATCGGAGATGGCGATGCGCACGCTGCCTCTTAGGCCTGCGGCGATCGCCCTGACGTTTTCTCGTGCCTGCTCCAGGTTGGTGAACAGCCGGCGAATGTCCTGAAGGAAGGTGGTACCCGCTGGCGTCAACCGCGTTCCCCGCCGATCGCGGTCAAAGAGCAGCACCCCCAGTTCGTCTTCCAATTCCTTGATCGTGCGGGACAGCGGCGGCTGCTCGATGTGCAAGCGCTCCGCAGCACGGGTGAAATGCAGCTCTTCGGCGAGAGCCACGAAGCAGCGCAAATGACGAAGTTCCATGGGCACGTCCTTCAGCAATCCTGGTCATTGGGTTGGCCACGGCGCATTGCTGCCGAAGTGCGCTTAGAGGGGGCGACGTAGTGCTGGGTCCCTCTTCAGGGCGAGGAAAAAGGCCATCGGTGTATCTGAATAAGAATACATATGTTCATGTATTAACTCAAGTCAAGGGCGGTAGCAACTGTTTCGGAACGTGACGCCGAAGCCAACCCGCTCAATGCTTGAGCGGCTAAGGCAGTACTGACGCCAAAGTAGCGCGAGCCCACAGAGGGGCTCGCGAGATGTAGGACTGAAGGCGCTCTGCCTTCATGGAAAGGCCCAAATCAGGCCGGGTTGATTTCCAACGAGCCACGGTTGATCTGGTCGCGTTCCATCGACTCGAACAAGGCACCGAAGTTTCCTTCGCCGAAGCCCTCGCGGTAGTTGCCCTTGCGCTCGATGAACTCGAAGAACACCGGGCCAAGCAGCGGCTCGGAGAATATCTGCAGCAGCAGGCGGGGCTGGCCGCCTTCGGTCGTGCCGTCGAGCAGAATGCCGCGCGCCTGCAACTCGGGCACGGGCTGGCCATGGCCGGGCAGGCGCTTTTCCAAGTTTGCGTAATAGATGTCGTTGGGGGCGGTCAGCAGCGGGATACCGGCCATCTGCACGCGGTCGAGCGCATCGAGTAGGTTGTCGCACAGCAGGGCGATGTGCTGGATGCCCTCGCCGCTGAACTGCATCAAGAATTCCTCAATCTGGCCGCCGCCCTGGCGTGCTTCCTCGTTCAGCGGGATGCGGATCAGGCCGTCCGGCGCGCTCATCGCCTTGGAGGCTAGGCCGGTGTACTCGCCGTTGATGTCGAAGTAGCGGATCTCTTGGAAGTTGAAGAACTTCGTGTAGAAGTCGGCCCAGTACTCCGACTCGCACAAGCGCAATCCCATGGACGTGTTCCGCGCGTCTGTCCAGAACTGGCCAGAGGTTGTGGAGTGCCATGCGCTGACCGGCGACATGGACTATCTGCTGCGGGTGGTCGTCATGGACATGGCTCACTACTCCCGCTTCGTGCTCGACACGCTGCTCAAGCACCCCAGCGTGCAGGACTGCAAGACCAGCTTCGTGCTGGATCGCGTAAAGAGCACCACGGCCTTGCCCCTATGAGCATTCGGCCGGTTGGTGTGGCGGGGATGCAAATAGCGATTGACCTTCCAACGGTGGCAAGGAGCACACTTCAAACACCCCAACCCGAAAGGAGTTTTCCATGCAATTCCATCTCGAAGACATGACCTGCGGCGGCTGCGCCCGCACTGTGACGAAAACGATCCAAATGATCGACCCCAACGCCAAGATCGTCACGGACCCGCCGACCCGCCGTGTCGAGGTCCAGACCTCGGCCTCGCAAGAGCAGATCGCCGCGGCCCTGAGCGAAGCTGGCTTCCCGCCGCGCGCGCAGTAACACCGCATCGTGGCCGGCATGCACACAGGACGGCCGATGCGAGCACGTGCGCTGCGCCGTACCTGGCGCGGCGCTCAGTGCATCCCAAGGTAGGCCGACCTTGGCCACAGGGCCATCGCCACCATCATCAGGTTCTCGGTCAGGGACACGAAGCCCAGCGGCACGTTGCTGTCCCCGCCCACGCAGGCGCACTTGAGTTCCCGGCGATCGACATAGACCGCCTTGAAAACCGACACGGCCCCGACGGTCCCGATGAACAGCGCCAACGGAATCGACACCCACATCCCCACGCCCGCGACCATCTGGACGCCTGCGATGGCCTCCGCGAACGGGTAGAAATAGGCATACCGAACCCAGCGCTTGGCCAGCAGGTCGTCGCGAAGCCGTCCACGTCCTTGAGCTTCTGCAGCGCCAGGAGGCACATGGCAAAGGCCACGAACCACTCTGCCGCCTGAATGCTCTAGACTTGGCCGAAGGCCGCCCAGCTCGCCGCCAGCGCCATTGCGGCCGCCGTGGCGAACAGCGCGATCACAGGGGTCTAGGTCACGGCGTTCTTGTCCTTCACGGACATGCCGAAGAATTTGCGTAGGTCGT
>NZ_DBHKZA010000127.1:5413-10425 GCF_057314935.1 Achromobacter sp. | reverse complement strand
AAAGATGGGGGTTTTTTTATTGCCGGATCGGGGTCAACCCGATCTCGTGCCCGGCTCGCGCCGGGCACGTTGCTCACGCCATCAGGCGTAGGCTTCGATCGGCAGGCACGCGCACACCAGGTTGCGGTCGCCGTAGGCGTTGTCCACACGGCCCACCGGCGGCCAGTACTTGGCCTCGCGCAGCGACGCCACCGGATAGGCGGCCTGCTGGCGCGGGTAGTCGTGCAGCCATTCTTCGGCCAGCAGCATCTGCGCGGTATGCGGCGCGTTCTTCAGGACGTTGTCTTCGCGGTCGCGTTCGCCGCGCTCGACCTGGGCGATTTCCTCGCGGATCGAGATCATCGCGTCGATGAAGCGGTCCAGTTCGGCCACGCCTTCGGATTCCGTCGGCTCGACCATCAGCGTGCCGGCCACCGGGAAGCTCATGGTCGGTGCATGGAAACCGTAGTCCATCAGGCGCTTGGCGATGTCTTCGGCGCTGATGCCGCTGACTTCCTTCAGCGGACGCACGTCCAGGATGCATTCGTGCGCCACGCGGCCGTTGCGGCCCGCGTACAGGACCGGGTAGTGGTCGCGCAAGCGGGTGGCGATGTAGTTGGCGTTCAAGATGGCCACTTCGGTGGCGCGGCGCAGGCCGTCGGCGCCCATCAGCGAGATGTACACGAACGGGATCGGCAGGATGCCGGCGGATCCGAACGGCGCGGCCGACACGGGACCGACCTTTGCGTCGCCGGGCAGCTTGCCCTGCTCGTTCACCACGCCCGGCAGGTAAGGCGCCAGGTGGGCGCGCACCGCCACGGGACCCACGCCGGGGCCGCCGCCGCCGTGCGGGATGCAGAACGTCTTGTGCAGGTTCAGGTGGGACACGTCCGAGCCGAACTTGCCCGGCTGGGCCACGCCGACCATCGCGTTCATGTTGGCGCCGTCCAGGTAGACCTGGCCGCCAGCCTGGTGGACCAGATCGCAGATCTCGGTCACGGCTTCTTCGAACACGCCGTGCGTGGACGGATAGGTGATCATCAGCGCGGCCAGCTTGTCGCCGACCTGTTCGATCTTGGCGCGCAGGTCGCCCAAGTCGACGTTGCCGTTGGAATCGGAAGCCACCACCACCACGTCCATGCCGGCCAATTGGGCCGAGGCGGGGTTGGTGCCGTGCGCCGACGACGGGATCAGGCAGACATTGCGCTGATGCTGGCCGTTGGCTTGGTGGTAGCCGCGGATCGCCAGCAGGCCGGCGTATTCGCCCTGCGCGCCCGAGTTGGGCTGCAGGCTGATGTTGTCGTAACCGGTAATCTCGCACAACGCGGCCGACAGGCGATCGATCAACTCGTTGTAGCCCTGGCTTTGCGAAGCGGGCGCGAACGGGTGGATCAGCGCGAACTCGGGCCAGGTGATCGGGATCATCTCGGCGGTGGCGTTCAGCTTCATGGTGCACGAACCCAGCGGGATCATCGTGCGGTCCAGGGCCAGGTCCTTGTCGGCCAGGCGGCGCAGGTAGCGCAGCATGTCGGTTTCGGACTGCACGCTGGAGAAGACCGGGTGCGTCAGGATGGCGCTTTCGCGGGCCACCGAAGCGGGGATGCCGCCCGCGGCCGCGGCGTCCAGCGCGTCGATGTCCAGCTCGACATCATCGCGCTCCAGGCCGGCGGCGAACACGTTGACCAGCGCTTGCAGGTCGGCCGTGGTGACGGTTTCGTCCAGCGACACCGCAAGCCGGGCGCCGTCGACGCGGCGCAGGTTGATGTGCTCGCACTCGGCGGCCGTCAGGATGGCCGGGGTGGCGGGGCCGGTTTCCAGCAGCAGCGTGTCGAAGAACGTGTCGTTCACGACCTTCACGCCCAGCTTGATGAGTTCGGCGCGCAGGATGGCGGTGCTGCGTTGCACGCGTTCGGCGATACGACGGATGCCGGCCGGGCCGTGCCACACGGCGTACATGCCGGCCATCACGGCCAGCAGCACCTGCGCGGTGCAGATATTGGACGTGGCCTTTTCGCGGCGGATGTGCTGTTCGCGCGTTTGCAGCGCCAGGCGCATCGCCGGGTTGCCTTGCGAGTCCTTGGACACGCCGACCAGGCGGCCGGCCATGTTGCGCTTGAACGAATCCTTGCAAGCCATGAAGCCGGCGTGCGGGCCGCCGAAGCCGAACGGCACGCCGAAGCGCTGCGCCGATCCAATGGCGATGTCCGCGCCCCACTCGCCCGGGGCGGCCAGCACGGCCAGCGCCAACAGGTCGGTGGCGCACGCCACCACGGCGCCTTGCGCGTGGGCGGTTTCAGTCAGCTTGCGGTAGTCGGCGACGGAACCGGTGCTGTGCGGGTATTGCAGCAGTACGCCGAAGCACTCGGGCAGGCCTTCGGCCTCGTCGCCCACCGCGATTTCCAGTCCCAGGCCTTCGGCGCGTGTGCGCACGACTTCAATCGTCTGGGGATGCACGTGGCGCGAAATGAAGAACACCGGGCTCTGCGACTTGGCGCCGCGGCGGGCCAGCGTCATGGCTTCGGCGGCAGCGGTGCTTTCATCCAGCAGCGAGGCGTTGGAAATATCCAGCCCGGTCAGGTCGGCGACCATGGTCTGGTAGTTCAGCAGGGCTTCAAGACGGCCCTGCGAGATTTCCGGCTGGTAAGGCGTGTAGGCCGTGTACCAGGCGGGATTCTCAAGAATGTTGCGCAGCACGACGTTGGGCGTCTGCGTGCCGTAGTAACCCTGGCCGATGTAGTTGCGGTAGACCTTGTTGCGGCCCGCGATCTGCTTCAGTTCGGCCAGCACGTCGGTTTCGCTGCGCGAGGGCGGCAGCGCCAACGGGGCCTGGCTGCGGATCTTGGCGGGCACGACTTCTTCGATCAAGGCGTCCAGGCTGGGGCTGCCAATCACGCTCAGCATGGTGGCCTGGTCGGCATCGGAGGGGCCGATGTGGCGGGGAATGAAGTCGGTATGGGTGTCTAGGGCGCGCGACATGGGGGAATCTCGGGGTGGTAGTGCGTCAGGGCGGGCGCGGCACAGGGGCCGCGCCCGACTCGAACCAGCGGTTAGCCGTTGGCGACGGCTTCGTAGCCGGCAGCGTCCAGCAGCTTGTCGGCATCGGCGGCATTGGCCGGCTTGATCTTGAAGATCCAGGCGGTGAAGGCCGATTCGTTGATCAGGTTGGGGTTGTTTTCCAGCTCGTCGTTGAACGCGACGATTTCGCCGGCCACAGGCGCGTAGATGTCGGAGGCGGCCTTGACCGACTCGACCACGCCGGCGGTTTCACCCGCGTTCAGCTTGGCGCCGACCTTCACGTCGCCAACGAAAACCAGATCGCCCAATTGATCCTGGGCGGTGTCGGTGATGCCGACGACGAACACGTCGCCTTCAGCTTTGACCCATTCGTGGGACTGGGTGTACTTGCGATCGGTGGGCAGACTCATGGGAACTCCTGAGGGAATGCGGGTAGATGAATGGTGTTGCGCGCCTCGCGCGGGCGACGCATGCCCTGGCCGGGCCGGCGCTCGCGCGAAGCTTCGAGTTTACGAGTGTTCGACGGCTTTGCCGTTACGGACAAACGGCAGTTTGCAGACCAGGGCGGGCACCCATTTACCGCGGATGTCGACCTCGACCGTGTCGCCCGGACGCACGCCTTGCGGCAGGCGGGCAAAGCCGATCGACACGCCCAGCGTGGGCGACATCGTGCCGCTGGTGAGTTCGCCCGTGCCGGCCGGCGTACGCACGGCCATGTGGGCGCGCATCACGCCGCGCTCTTGCAGCTTCAGGCCGATGAAGGTGGCGGGGGTAGCGAACTGCTCCAGCGCGTCGCGGCCGATGAAACGGCGCTCGGCGTTCTTCAGGGAGACCGTCCAGGTCAGGCCGGCCTGGTCGGGGTGGGTCAGCTCGTCCATGTCCTGGCCATACAGGTTCATGCCGGCTTCCAGGCGCAGCGTATCGCGCGCGCCCAGGCCCGCCGGGCGCACGCCCTGGGCGACGAGATCGCGCCACAGTTGAACGACCTCGCTGGCAGGCAGGACGATTTCAAAGCCGTCCTCGCCGGTGTAGCCGGTACGGGCGACGAGCGTGTCGTCGCCCACGATGGCGGCGACGAAGGGGGTCAGCGGTTCGCTCGCGGCCTGCCAGGCCGGACGGGCGGCCCACACCTTGGCGCGGGCGTTCGGGCCCTGCACGGCCACCATGGCCAGATCGCGGCGCGGGGTGATGGTGACGTCGAAATTGCCAGCCTGCTTCACGCGCTGCATCCACGCCATGTCTTTGTCGGCCGTGCCGGCGTTGACCACGACGCGCCATTCGTCGGCGGCGAAGAAGTAGACGATCAGGTCGTCGATGACGCCGCCTTGCGGGTTCAGCATGCAGGTGTACAGCGCCTTGCCGGGCACCGTCAGCTTGGCCACGTCATTGGCGACCAGGCGCTGCAGGAAGGCGAAGGCGTCCGGGCCCACGACGTCGGCGTTCAGCATGTGCGACACGTCGAACATGCCGGCGTCCTGGCGCACCGCGTGGTGTTCTTCCAGCTGCGAGCCGTAGGCCAAGGGCATGTCCCATCCGCCGAAGTCGACCATTCGGGCGCCGGAGGCGATATGTTCTTCGGCCAGCGGGGTGCGTTTGAGGGTTGCGGACATGCGCGGAAACTCCGGGACGGCAGGGCTCTGCCAGGGTTACGGAATGCCGATCGCGACAGGCGGACTGCGCCCGCGCGGCTACGGCTGAATCTTCCGCCCCTCTGTCCTTTTGCCTGAGAGTTGCCCCGCGCACGGCGGGTTTGCACCTTCGGCGCCTGGGCTGCTCGTTGTGTCCCTTGTTCAGGGCCGGCGCCAGGTCTCTCCAGAGTACTGTTTTGCCGCGTCCGCACGGTGAAAACCGGGACAGGGCAAGCATGTGCGGTATCGGTTACCTGAGCGATTCTGGGCGAATTGCGCCTTCGGCGGCGGCCCTGAAAGCAAGGCCGCTCTCTCCCGCAAACATGCGTGACAGCGGCGCCAAGCATACAACGAAAAGAAGTCCTCCGGAAAGGCCCCCACGCCGCACAC
>NZ_DBHKZA010000127.1:0-5313 GCF_057314935.1 Achromobacter sp. | reverse complement strand
CATCATCAACACGAACCCGATCATCAAGCCGCAGGTGGCGTAGACCTCGTGGCCCTTGCGGTGCGACTCGGGGATGATCTCGTGGCTGATGACGAACAGCATGGCGCCCGCCGCAAAACCCAGCCCCCACGGCAGCATCGGCGCCGAGAATCCGACGATGGCCGCGCCGATCACCGCGCCCAGCGGTTCGACCAGCCCGGACAGCATGCCCAGCGCCACGGCGAAGGCGCGCTTGTAGCCGGCGGCCAGCAGCGCGACGGCCACCACCAGCCCTTCCGGAATGTCCTGGATGGCGATGCCTGTCGCCAATGCCGTGCCGCGCACGGGGTCGCTGCCCGCATAGCCCACACCGATGGCCAGGCCTTCGGGCAAGTTGTGCAGGGTGATGGCGAACACGAACAGCCAGGTGCGGCGCAGGCGGTGCGCCTCGATGCCCTCGCGGCCCTTGATGAAGTGCTCGTGCGGCAAGGTGCGGTCCATCACCAGCAGGACCGCCGCCCCCAGCAGGATGGCCGCGCCGACGGTCAAGCCTGCGCCCCACGGTCCCATGCCCTGGGTCTTGGCGGCTTCGATGCCTGGCGCTACCAGCGAAAAGGCGCTGGCGGCCAGCATCACCCCGGCGCCGAAGCCGAACATGCTGTCCTGGACCTTCTGCGGGATGGTGCGGGCGAACAGGATGGGGAGCGTGCCCAGCGCGGTGGCGGCGGCCGCCACCAAGCCACCCAGCAGCGCGTCGGCCACGTGCGGCGCACGCACGTCCAGGTAGGCCCAGAGCTGATGCAGCGCCAGGCAGGACACCATCACGGCAAGCGTCCACACGCTGATGCTGGTGGCCGCAGGCCGCACGCGATGACGGCTGAAGGTGTTCATAGGGCCGCTCCCCTCCTTGAGAGAGATGCGCTCAGCCCTTCGCGGCCGCATAGCGGCGAGCCACTTCGGGCCAGTTCACGACATTGTAGAAGGCGCCGATATATTCGGGACGGCGGTTCTGATACTTCAGATAGTAGGCGTGTTCCCAGACATCCAGGCCCAGGATCGGCGTATTGCCCTGCATCAGCGGGCTGTCCTGGTTGGCGCTGCTTTCCACCACCAGCTTGCCGGCCGGCGTCACCGACAGCCAGGCCCAGCCGCTGCCGAAGCGGGTCAGCGCCGCCTTGGTGAAGGCCTCGCGGAAAGCGGCCAGGCCGCCCAGTTCGGATTCGATGGCGGCCGCCAGCGCGCCGTCGGGTTCGCCGCCGCCTTCGGGGGACATCACCGACCAGAACAGGCTGTGGTTGGCGTGGCCGCCGCCATGGTTGCGCACGGCGCCGCGGATGGCTTCGGGCAACTGGTCCAGACGGGCCACCAGGGCTTCGACGGGTTCATCGGTGCTGATCCCGGCCCCGTCCAGCGCCGCGTTCAGGCTGGTGACATAGGTTTGATGATGCTTGCTGTAGTGGATCTCCATCGTCATCGCGTCGATGTGAGGCTCCAGGGCGTCATAGGCGTACGGCAGGGTCGGAAGGGTGTAGGCCATGCATGTCTCCGGTGGACCCGCCTTCCCGATGGAAGGCGCAAGTCAATATCGAAAACATAAATGATATGTATTTTTATTTGATATCACAATGGTATTGTTGCAATTCATGCCATAGCGCCCGGCTATGCGCCGGGCACCCGGCTTACAGTGCCTTGCCGCAGGCCACGCCCGACGCCCAGGCCCACTGGAAGTTGTAGCCGCCCAACCAGCCGGTGACGTCCACGGCTTCGCCGATGAAATACAGCCCCGGCGTGGTCTTGGCCTGCATGGACTTCTGGTCCAGCCCGCGCGTGTCCACGCCGCCGCGCATCACTTCGGCCTTCTTGTAGCCGGCGGTGCCGCTGGGCACCAGCGACCATTGATGGATGTCCTGCGCCAGCGCGCGCAGCGTCTTGTCCGGCGCATCGGCGAGACGCAGCGCCGCCAGGCCGGGTTTGCCGCCCTGCTCCGCCAGATGCAGCCAGCGGTCGGCCAGCCGCTTGGGCCAGAGCCCCGCCAGCACCGTATGCAGCTGCTGCCGGTTGCCGGATTTGGCGGCCAGCAGTTCCTGGGCCAGGTCGCGGCCCGGCGCCAGGTCGATCACGATGGGTTCGCCGGGTTTCCAATAGCTGGAGATCTGCAGGATCGCCGGGCCGGACAGGCCCCGGTGGGTGAACAGCAGGTCTTCCTGGAATTCGCCGCGGGCCTTGCCCTGCCCCGTGTGCAGGCCGACTTCCAGCGCCACACCCGACAGTTCGGACAACGCCTGCCATTGCGCGGGGTCGAACGTCAGCGGCACCAACGCGGGCCGGGGCTCGACGACTTTCAGGCCGAACTGCCGCGCGATCTTCAAGCCGAAGTCGGTGGCGCCCAGTTGCGGGATCGCCATGCCGCCGGTCGCCACGACCAGCTTGGCCGCGCGGATCAGGCCTTGGGCGGTGCGCAGCTCGAAGCCCGCTTCGCCGTGGCCGATCTCGGACACCGCGCAACCCATGCGCCATTGCACGTTGCCGGCGTCGCACTCGGCGCGCAGCATGTCGATGATGGATTCGCTGGAGTCGTCGCAGAACAGCTGGCCGCGGTGCTTCTCGTGCCAGGCGATATGGTGGCGCTTCATCAGCGCCAGAAAATCCTGCGGCGTGTAGGCCGACAACGCCGAGCGGCAAAAATGCGGGTTGTCGGACAGGAAATTGGCGGGTCCGGCCCCGATGTTGGTGAAATTGCAGCGGCCGCCGCCGGAAATGCGGATCTTCTCCGCCAGGCGTTCGGCATGGTCGACCAGCACCACGCGCAAGCCGCGCTGGCCGGCCACCGCTGCACACATCATGCCAGCGGCGCCGGCGCCGAGTACGGCTACATCAAACATCAGGACTCCAGACCCGCAGGCCTTACTCTTCGATCAGGCAATCGACGTAGTAGCGCTTTTCGCCATTCGGACCCACTTCATCAGCCAGGCCGTGGATGTAAGTTTCGAAGCCGGGGAAGCGCTCATTGAACTCGCGCGCGAATTGCAGGTACTGCACGATCGTGCGGTTGAAGCGTTCGCCCGGGATCAGCAGCGGGATGCCCGGCGGATACGGCGTCAGCAGCACGCCGGTCACGCGGCCCTCCAGCTTGTCGATGTCGACGCGTTCGACCTCGCGGTGCGCCATGCGGGCAAAGGCGTCCGAAGGCTTCAGCGCCGGCACCATGTCGCTCAGGTACATCTCGGTGGTCAAGCGGGCGACGTCGCGCGCGCGGTAGGCCTCGTGGATCTCCTGGCAGAGATCGCGCAGGCCCATGCGCTCGTAGCGGCGATGGACCTTGCAGAAGTCCGGCAGGATGCGCCACAGCGGCTGATTGCGGTCGTAGTCGTCCTTGAACTGCTGCAAGGCGGTCAGCAGCGTGTTCCAGCGGCCCTTGGTGATGCCGATGGTAAACAGGATGAAGAACGAGTACAGGCCCGTCTTCTCGACCACCACGCCGTGCTCGGTCAGGTACTTGGAGACCAGGGCGGCGGGGATACCCGTTTCGCCGAAGCTGCCCGACATGTCCAGGCCCGGAGTGATGACCGTGGCCTTGATCGGATCCAGCATGTTGAAGCCTTCGGCCATTTCGCCGAAGCCGTGCCAATGGTCGTTGGCTTCCAGGATCCATTCGTCACGGTTGCCGATGCCTTCGGAGACCAGGCGGTTCGGGCCCCAGACCTTGAACCACCAGTCGTTCTTGCCGAACTCGGATTCCACCTTGCGCATGGCGCGGCGGAAGTCCAGCGCTTCGCGGATGCTTTCCTCGACCAGCGCGGTGCCTCCCGGCGGCTCCATCATGGCGGCGGCCACGTCGCACGACGCGATGATCGCGTACTGCGGCGAGGTCGACGTGTGCATCAGGTACGCCTCGTTGAAGACGTTGCGGTCCAGCTTGCGGGTCTCGGACTCCTGCACGATGATCTGCGAGGCCTGCGAGATGCCGGCCAAGAGCTTGTGCGTGGAGTGCGTGGCGAAGACCATCGCGTCATGGCTGCGCGGACGGTCCTGGCCGATCGCGTGCATGTCCTTGTAGAACTCGTGGAACGAGGCGTGCGGCAGCCAGGCCTCGTCGAAGTGCAGCGTATCGACATAGCTGCCGAGCTGCTCTTTGATCATTTCCACGTTGTAGATGACGCCGTCGTACGTGCTTTGCGTCAAGGTCAGGATGCGCGGGTTCTTGTTCACCGCTTCGCGCGCGAAGGGGTTGGCTTCGATCTTCTTGCGGATATTGTCCGGGTGGAACTCTTCGAGCGGGATCGGGCCGATGATGCCCAGATGGTTGCGCGTGGGGCGCAGGAACACCGGGATCGCGCCCGTCATCGTGATGGCGTGCAGGATCGACTTGTGGCAGTTTCGGTCCACCACCACCACGTCGCCCGCGGCGACGTTGGCATGCCACACGACCTTGTTCGAGGTCGAGGTGCCGTTGGTGACGAAGAAGCAATGGTCCGCATGGAAGATGCGCGCGGCGTTCAGTTCCGATTCGGCGACGGGACCGGTGTGGTCCAGCAGCTGGCCCAGTTCGTCCACGGCGTTGCAGACGTCGGCGCGCAGCATGTTCTCGCCGAAGAACTGGTGGAACATGCGTCCGACCGGGCTCTTCAGGAACGCCACGCCGCCCGAGTGGCCGGGACAGTGCCAGGAATACGAACCGTCCTGCGCGTACTTGACCAGCTCGCGAAAGAACGGCGGCGGCAGCGAATCCACGTAGCTGCGGGCCTCGCGGATGATGTGGCGCGCCACGAATTCGGGGGTGTCCTCGAACATGTGGATGAAGCCGTGCAGTTCGCGCAGGATGTCGTTCGGAATGTGTTCCGACGTGCGCGTCTCGCCATACAGGTAGATGGGGATATCGGCGTTGCGAAAGCGCAGTTCGCCGATGAACATGCGCAGGTTCTTGATCGCGCTGGCCACGTCCTCGGGCGAATCCACGTCGAACTCTTCATCGTCGATCGACAGGATGAAGGCGCTGGCGCGGCTTTGCTGTTGCGCAAACGAACTCAGGTCGCCATAACTGGTCACCCCGATCACCTCGACGCCCTCGGCCTCGATCGCTTCAGATAAGGCACGGATACCCAAACCGGACGCGTTCTCAGAACGGTAGTCCTCGTCGATGATGAAGATGGGGAAGCGGAATTTCATGCAGGCGCTCCTGGGGCAAGGCGGGATCGGACGCTTATCGCGGCGCGAGTGTACTTCTAGTAAAAATCCGCCTGATGACAGACGGCGCGAGCACCCGCCGGGGAGGCGGGAATGGCGGAATTGTAGGGCTGTTTTTCTTACAGTCCTAAGGGAAATCCCCAGAAGGCC
>NZ_DBHKZA010000126.1:0-10600 GCF_057314935.1 Achromobacter sp. | reverse complement strand
GGCGCGCTTGAGCAGGCGCGTACGCTGAATGCCCTTGCCTACGTCAACCGAACGCAGATCGCGCATCAGGTGGCGATGGCGCATCTGGTCACGCTGGCCGCTTCGGCGCAGTACGGGGGCGCCCTGCAATCGCGGCGCAACCGCGGGAACCCGCCGGCCAGTCTGATCGCGATGCTGTTTGGGCCCGACATGGGGATTGCCTATGGGGCAGGGCAAGCGTTGCCGGACGCCGAGGCACGACTGGCCAACGCCTTCGCGCAGCACGACCGTATCGTGCATCAGGTATTGGAAAGCGCTGCGGCGTCCGCCGTGTCGGAGCTGCCCGTGTCGCGCGACCGTGTCATGCGCAAGGTGCTTGCCGCCAACTTCAGTGAAGCAGACCACCGTGAAGCTGACGGCAGTGACCCACCGGGTGCGCAGGGGTTGGCGCTGCAGTGGTTGTCGGATGCGTGGCCTGGCTTCATCGAACGCCAGGCCGCTACACGCCAGTCGGGGCTGCGGCCGACAGTAGAGCGGGCGGTTGAGCGCTACGGATTCTTGAAAAAGCGGAATGAAACGCGGCGCAATCCGTGGCCAGTCAGTTCCCGCTGTCCGCTGTATCGGCATGAACTGCGCCGCCGCGGATCGACCTGGCTTGGGCCGGACGGCCGTTGGGGGGCGCTGGACACGCAGTCGTTTCATGCGTTGCGATCCAATCGATGGATCGGCTGCTACTACCGCGAATACGCGATGGGTTGGGGCACCGCGCAAGGCCAAAAGAGCAAGGCGCCTGAAGGCGTGGATTACGTTGAAGAACCACCCGTCGATTTTTCTCAGGAAGATTTCTGGCGGTGGGTGGAGCAGTCGACGTCGTGGGATATATTCAGCGGCGTCACCAATCCCATGGCCAATTCGTATGCGATGGCATCGGCGCAGCGATGGCCCGGCCGGGGCTTGCCTGCTTATCGCGAGGTCGCCGCGTCGCGGGCAGGGGATCCCTTGCGTTTCGCAGTCAAGGTGAGTCTGGCAGGCGCCATATTGAAAACCACCGATGCGGGCAGCGCGTTGACGGCCCCCACCGGCAGGTTCCGCTATGCCGGGCTGGGACGCGCCGACGCCATCACGGTGACTAGCGCCGCCGAAACCTATTTTTTGCGACCAGAGCAACGTGGCGATGGTCGCGGCGAATTGGCCACTTTGTTTCGCCCTTACTGGCAGGCCCGCTTGTCTGCCGTCAAACCGCAGGATGTCTTGCTTGCCGGGAGGTCCCCATGACGATGGGTATCGAGAGAGTGCGGCGCCTTGATCGTCAGCAAGGCCAGGCAGCGGTGGAAGCATTGTTGCTCTTGCCGTTGATGGCCGTGATGGTCTGGGCGGTGAGCGGGATCGGCAGCCTGCAATTCTCGGCGCAGCAGATGTCGCAGGCCAGCCGCAAGGCGGCGATGGCGGGCGCGCGGGGGAAACCGTTGACGCCAACGTGGTCCCGCGCGTCTTCGGTGCTGACCAGCCAGGCTAAGGCGCTGCCTGGCGTCGCGCCACACCGTGTCAGCGCGTTGCAGGACGAATGGTTCGGGGCGGGCTTGCAGTTGTTGTCGGTGCAGGCGCAGACCGTGTCCCCCAGGCACCGTGCCGAGTGGGCGCCGTCGATTAGCCGGTTGACCCGGGTGGCGGTCAGGGCGGGGCATGCGCACGGGGATGCGGATGCGCAGCGCCGGATCGGCAATGCGCCGACGGCTTGGCGGCAGGCTGAACGAGCTTCGCTGGCGCAGGCTCGGCGCGTGGGGGCGCTTGCGCAACGCATGGATGGCCCGTGGGGCCGACCAGCGGTGTCGATGGATTGGCTCTCTGCGTGGGCAGACCTGGTGCCTTCGGACCGCTTGGGCAAACGTGAAGGGGGGATCCGATGAGTGCGCACTTGTTTTCCCGGGGGCGGAGGAATGGGCGCGGCCTGGTGGCGTTGTGTTGCTTGATGGTAGCAGGCGGATTGGTGGCCGGCGCAACGGGGTCTCCTTCGGCAGTGGCTTCTACGACGGATGGGGTTGTGGCGAAGCCAGCCGCAGCGTCCTTGAGCCGCTTGCGCTTTCCCGCCGGTTCCCGATATTCGCTGCTGGCCGATCGTGTGTGGCTATACGGCCAACCCGCGCAGGTCCTTGTGTTCGAGGTGCCGATGAAGGCGTCGGAATGGGCTCGCGCGCTGTCTGGGCAGCAGTCTGCTTTGGCGGATTTGAACGTGTTGCCCGGCCAACTCATGCTTTCCGGGCTGATCGGTGACGAGCAGTGGGTAGCACAGATGGAAGAGGCCGGCCCGGGGCGTACGGTCGGCAGCATTTCTTCGCTGCGTCCACGCGCCTCGCCCATATCGCCTACACCTTCATGGCTGCCGGAAGGGGCACGGCTACGCTTGGATGTTGCCGTCATGGATGGGGGCGACAGGGTGTCCGAACGGATCTGGCAGCATGCGTTGGCGCCTGCGCGGATGATGTCCTTGCTGGACACGGGCCTGTTGCGCGAGGGATGGCGGCGGTTGCCTGGGGACGGTGATGCGCAATCCTGGGCCCGAGGCAGCCAGCGGCTGCAGGTTTGGGTGGGGCCGTTTGATACCGGCAGTGGTCTTCGCGTCAGGGGGTGGGCGTCGTGAAGGCTTTGCTTATCCATGGCATGCAGCGGTTGCGCCGCGTGGGCGTTTATGGGCTGGCGCTGGTGGCTGGCCTGGTATCGGCGTGGGCGGTGCGCGAGCACGTGCAGCAACGGGTTCAGGCCCTGGAGGCGCAAGCTCGCACGCCTGTCGTCGAACGCCTGGTCGCAGCGTATGACTTGCCCGCGGGTACCCGTCTTGAAGACATGCATCTGGCCGTGCGTGAAATCCCCGCGCAGTGGGCGTCCAGCGCCAGTCTGGACCCGCTGGACCTGGCCAGCTTGCTTGGCGCAACCCTGGTGGCGGATGTGGCACATGGCGAGCCCTTGCTGAAGACTCACCTGACCTTTACGGCGCCAGCCCCTGCGCTGGCGTCGCGGCTTCGGGCCGGCCAGCGGGCGCTGACCGTGGCCGCCGGCGATCTGGGAGGCTTGGCCGAGATGCTGCGCGCGGGCGATCTGATCGATATCTATGTGAGCTTTTCGCATCGCCAGCGTGAGCTCACGGTTCCGTTGCTGCAGGGCATGCGGGTGCTGACCGTGGGGACAGAGACGGATCTCGATGGATCCGGCGCAGGCAACATCACGCTGGCAGCCGATCCTGACGAAGCAGTGCGATTTGTGGCGGCCAGGCAATCGGGGACGCTGACGGCCATGCTGCGCCACCGTGACGATGCCGGGGCGGTGAAGGCATCGGCCCAGACGGATCTGGCAACGTTGGTCGGGTTGGATCCCGAACCTGAGCCCACGCCTGGCGTGACCATTCTGTACGGGGACCGGGTAGATGCGCAAGCGCTCGGCGTTCCCGGCGAGCACGCCGCAATGGCCGGCTTCACAACGGGGCGGCCATGAGATGCATCGTGTTGATCCTCGGCGCAATGTGCCTGTCCCTATGGGGGCCGGCAGCCGGGGCCGAGATGGAAGTGCTGGAGCTTCAAGTGGGCGAAACCCGCGTCTTGCCGCATCCCGGCGTGAGGCGGGTGGCCATCGGCAACGGGCAAGTGCTGAGCGCCGTCGCGGCGGAAGGGCGCGATGTCGTGATCTTTGCCCGCGCCGAGGGCGTGTCTTCAGTGCACGTCTGGACTGCGAAGGGACGGACGGCGGCCTACGAATTGCGGGTTGTCGCGGCAGGGACGCCGCGCTTGCGTGCCGAAGTCGAGGCGTTGCTTGCCCGTATCCCCGGTGCGCGCAGCACCAGCGTGGGAGGGCGCATCCTGATCGAGGGCGACGACTTGTCCGACGATGACCGCACCCGTATCGCCGCCTTGGCGGAACGCTATCCCGCCGTTCTGGATTTTACCGGGCAGGTGGGGTGGGACCGCATGGTCTTGCTGGACGTGCAGGTGGTGGAGATACCCACCTCCCGATTGCGCGAGTTCGGCGTGCGCTGGGACGGCATGACGCAAGGAGGGATGAATGCGGGCCTGGCTTGGGACGCGGGGGCGCTGGGTCGGATGACCCGGCCGGGCGAGTCGGTGATCGAGACGGCTGGGCCGGCCTCCGCGGCGGCAGGCTATTTCGGCGTGAATGCGCTCTTGTCCGCCCGTATCGCCGCGCTGGCGCAAACCGGCGAGGCCGTGATGTTGGCGCAGCCGCAATTGCTTGCGCGCAGCGGCGCCAGCGCGACCTTCCTGGCGGGGGGCGAGGTGCCCTACGTGTCCACCGATACACGCGGCAATCCGACGACGTTGTTCAAGCCTTATGGCGTATCGCTCAGCATCACGCCACGCATTGACCGCAACGGCGTCATTCGTTCCTTGATCGAGGTAGAGGCCAGCTCCGTGGATACCTCGCTTAGCGTGGCGGGCGGCCCGGCATTGCGCACGCGCCGCGCGTCCACCGAGTTCAACGTTCGGTCGGGCAACACGCTGGTGATCGGCGGCTTCCTGTCGCGGGAGAACGCAGAGGAGGTCAGCGGGTTGCCGTGGCTGCAGAACATTCCCGTTCTGGGCGCCTTGTTCTCGTCTAGACGCTATCAGCAGCGTGAAACCGAGTTGGCGATTTTCGTCACCCCCAAGATCGTGTCGCAAAGCGAGCCCGCGCTGGCAGAGCGCGTACGGCGTGGCCGGGAGGTGTTGGATGCGGCCTTCCCCGAGCCTGCTCGGTTGGGCACGGTCGTGCCGTCGGCGGCTGGCGGTTGGGATCCCTATTCGGGGGCGGGGTCTCAGTGGACATCCCGCAACGACACGGCGCGAACCCTTCTTCGGGAGTAAGGCGATGCTTGATATTGAAATGACCTTCGAAGATGCCGGCGTTCGTCGCCTGGCTGCCGCAGTGCCGTTGTTGATCGGGCGGGGCGCGCAGTGCGGTCTGCGTATCTCGAACTGGCGGGTCGGCCGGCAACATGCCCGCCTGGTGCGCGAGGATGCCGATATTGTCCTGGAAGACCTGGGAACGCTGGCCGGCACGATGGTCAATGGCGTGCGGGTAGTACGACATGCGCCGGTACTGCCCGATGACGATATCCTGATCGGCCCTTGCCGCCTGCGGGTGCAGTGGGCTTCGTCCGGGGCGGTGCAGGAGGCCGACGCCCGGGCGAGTGAACCGAACGGTCTCGTCGCGCTGGTTGCCCCGCAGCCGGCAAGCGCTGCACAGACGTCAATGGCCGCGCAGCCGGCATCGCCGCAACGGCTTCACGAGCGGCTTCAGGAACGGCTTCAGGAACGGCGGCGCCTGCACGCCGCGCTGCTGGAGGGACTGGATCTACGCCGACGCGATGTGGCGGGCATGAGCGATGGCACGTTGCGGGCAGAGGCCGAACGATTGCTGACTCAGATCGTCGCCACGGATGCGGATTTGGCCGGCGATGAGGACAAGGCGGCGTTGTGCCGCGAGGTGCTGGATGAAGCGGTCGGCCTGGGCCCGCTGGAGCCCTTGCTGGCGGCGCCTGACATTACCGAAATCATGGTCAACCGCTATGACGAGATCTACGTTGAACGCGCAGGGCGGCTATGGCGGCATCCGGCGGCCTTCACCAGCGAACAGTCCGTGCGCTGGGTAATCGAACGCATCGTGACACCGTTAGGCCGGCGCATCGACGAAAGCTCCCCGATGGTGGATGCCCGTTTGCCGGACGGGTCGCGCGTGCACGCGATCATCCCCCCTGTTGCGATGAAAGGGGCAAGCCTGACCATCCGCAAATTCCCGCAGCGGCGGCCCAAGATGGCCGATCTGATTGCGGCAGCGTCGCTCAGCGAAGGCATGTCGCAATTTCTGGCGCTATGCGTGCGGATGCGCAAGAGCCTGGTGGTGTCGGGAGGGACCGGCTCCGGCAAGACGACCTTGTTGAACATCCTGTCAAACGAGATTCCGGACGGCGAACGCGTCGTCACCATTGAAGACGCCGCGGAGTTGCGTCTGAATCATGACCACTTGGTGGCCCTGGAGGCACGCCCGGCCAACCAGGAGGGTAGAGGGCACATCGATATCCGCGAACTGGTGCGCAACGCGCTGCGCATGCGGCCTGACCGGATCGTCGTGGGCGAATGCCGGGGCGCCGAGGCATTCGACATGCTGACAGCCATGAATACCGGACATGAGGGTTCATTGACGACCCTGCACGCGAATTCTCCGCGCGATGCGCTGGGCCGTCTGGAATCGATGATCCTGATGGCGGGTCTGGATCTGCCCTTGTCCGCCGTGCGAGAACACATCGCCGCCAGCGTGGATCTGGTGGTGCAGCAAGCCCGGCTGGCGGACGGGCGGCGCGTGGTGATGTCGATTGTGGAAGTCGCGGGCATGGAAAGCGGGCGCATACAACTGCTGGAACTCTTCCGGTATGACCGTGCGGCAGGTTTTCTGGGGTGTGGCGCGCTGCCCAGCTTTGCCCGGGTATGGAACGATGAAGGCGTTTCCCTGGACCCTGCCTGGTTTGCGGAGGCCGTCGGCCCGCAACACATCGCGGCGAACGTTGCGCAGGGCTTGCCATGATCTGGCTGGCTGCGGGTGGCGCGATGTGCTGCGTGGCGATTCTGGCCTGGCATGCCCAGGGCTGGTTCGCGCCGGCGTTGCGCCGCTACCGCGAGTTCTATACCCAGGATGCGGGCGTTCGCCTGAGCGAAGTGTTCTTGTTCATCGATCCTGCGCAGCTATGGGCGGCTGCTGTGGCGTGCGCACTGCTGGCGGCGGGGCTGGCGCTATCCCTGACGGGTAGCGGCGTGGCGGCGGTCGTGGCGGCAGCACTCGCATCCCGGATGCCCCGCTGGACGGTCGACAGGCTGCGACGCAGGCGAGCGGATCGCTTCGAGCAGCAGTTGCCGATGGCCTTGCTGATGTTGGCGTCGGCCTTGCGTGCGGGCGTCGCGCTGGCGACAGGGTTGCGGCATGTGGTCGAGCAGAGCAGCGCACCGCTGGCGCAGGAATTCGGCTTGATGCTGCGGGAGCAGCGCATGGGCGTGCCGTGGGATGCCGCGCTAGAGAACCTGCATGCCCGGATGCCGGCGGATTCCACTTCGCTGGTGGTCGCCGCCATGCGTATTGCCGCGCAGACGGGGGGAAACCTGGCCGAGGCACTGGAGAGCATTGCGCAGACCTTGCGCGCGCAATTGCAGTTGCAGGCGAAGTTGCGGGCGCTGACGTCCCAGGGGCGGTTGCAGGCGTGGATCGTCGGCGCGCTGCCATTGCTGCTGCTGGCGGTGCTGGACCGGCTGGAGCCGGAAATCATGGGACTGCTGTGGCATACGCCGATGGGGTGGGGCGTGCTGGCCATCGTAGCGGTGCTGGAAACGGCCGGGGTCGTGCTGATCCGGCGCATCATCCGAATCGATATCTGACCGGGTGGGGAGTTCGCTCCTGCTCTGTCATGGAGGTTGCTGCAATGTGGTTGTACTTGGGTATGTCGACGACGGCGTTGGGGGTTGGCTGGCTGACGTGGTTTGCGCTGCGTCCGCTGCTGCGGGGCAAACACGACGCCTCCGCGGCGTTGCCGTGGTGGTGGCGGGCCGCCTGGCCCTGGGTGTCGGCAGTAGCCCCGTGGGTGGGGCCATTGTGTTCGTGGCGTTTGCGCATCCGATTGACGCGGGCGATCGAGCAAGCCGCTTTGCCGGCTGGGGTGGGTTATGCCCACATGGCGGCGTTGTGCGCCAGCGCTGGCGCCGGCGCGGGAGGCCTTGCGGCGGCAATTGCGGCGCTTGCCGATCCCGCGCCCTCGGCCTGGATGCCATGGATGCTTGCCGCGGCATTGGCAGCCGGTGTGGCTCCTGGACTGTGGCTACGCGGCCTGGGCGAAAAGCGCCGCCGTAGCATCGAACGCGACTTGCCCTTTGTATTCGACATGATGACGCTGTGCGTGGAGGCTGGTTTGAGCGTACAGGGAGCCCTGCAGTTGGCAGCGCAAAGCGGGCCGCGCGGCGCATTGCGGGATGGCCTGGCTGACGCATTGGCCGAGATGCGGGCCGGGGTGTCCAGGGCAGCGGCGATCAAGGCATTGGCCGAACGTTGCAATAGTCCGCTTGCGCGGAATTGGGCCGCCGCCCTGGCGCAGGCGGAATCGTTGGGGATCAGCCTGGGGCCGGTGCTGCGCGCCCAGGCCTCGCAGTGCCGTAGCGACCGCCATGTCAGGGCCGAGCAGCTGGCCATGCAGGCGCCGGTGAAAATGTTGCTGCCTTTGATCGCATGCATTTTTCCCTGCACTTTCATCGTGCTGGCATTTCCGATTGCCGTCCAACTGCTTCAAAGCGTGCAATGAAGGGCCGCCCCTTGTTGCCGTCGGACCGGTTAAGGCTCTTACGTGTGGCAAGCTGGTGCGGCCGGATGCGTGGCCTGCTAGGCCGCCGGCCGCCTGGGCGGCGGTCCGGCATCTTGCTGACGCCGTGCGCCAGCGTGCATACCTTTGGCATGCGCTACGCCATCGATGTGGCGTTTGTGTCGCGGGATCTGCGGGTGATGGGCGTGCGCAGGGCGCTTGCGCCCTGCCGCGTTGCCTTATGCTTCGGCGCTGTGGCCGTTGTCGAGATGCGAGCTGGCGCGATCGATGCCGAACACGGAGGTATAGGCAGGATAGAAGCTGCAATACAGAACGCCGCCCGCCGCGATGTTGAACGGGATTTGCAGCGTGCCGGCGAATTGGGGCGACAGGCCCATCGTGACCAGCAAGCCGGCGCACAGATCGATGAACAGGAACACCAGGGCCCACGTGGCGCCGTACACCAGGAAGGGCCACTTGTTGCGCCAGCAGGCGATACCGGAGAAGAACAGCGCCTGGATCAGGCGCAGGCCGTGCCAGGCCACCAGCACCGGCGCATGCCAGAACAGCGCGGCGATCACGACGTAGATGATCGCGAAGATGGTCAGCGGAACGCGCATGGCCATCAGGATGGGGTCCAGCGAACGTTCAACGGAAGCGATCCGGTAGGCCTCGGCCATCGAATCCATGAAGGGCAGGAAGGTCAGCAGGCCGGCCACCATGCTCAGCCCCGCGTACAACAGGCCCATCAGGAACAGCTTCCGGAAGACGCCCGGCTGCTTGAGGGGCTTGCCCCACATGGACGGCAGCATGATGCGGTCGGCATCCACGTGCTTGCATGCCGAAAGCGTCATGAGGGTGATGATGGGCATGAGCGCCACGACCAGGATCGGTCCGACGGGGGGCGTCGCGCTGGCGAAGACGACCAGAAGGCTGATGAACATGGCCCAGGTGAACATGGCCAGAGGTTGCTTGCGGAACAGACGGAAGCCGTCTCGAACCCAGTGCCAGCCGGATGTCGCGGGTAGGAATGCTGCTTGCATGGCTCTCTGAAGGGGTGATCTCTCAAAAGGGACGCGCTAACCCCATTATGGGGGGCATAACGGTTACGGCAATATTGGCAAGCCCGGGCGGTGGCGTGCTTGCAACACTCTTTCGAAGTGCCGCGGGTCGTGGGGTTTAAGCGTTTGAGCCGGCCGGGGCAGGAAAAAGTCGTACAGGCGGGATACCCAGAAGCGCAGCGCGGCGGCGCGCAGCATCACGGGCCAGACCTCGCGTTCGGCGTCCGTGAACGGCCGGACCTGGGCGTAGGCGGTCAGCCAGGATTGCACCAGTTCGGGGATGAATTCCCCGGTGTCGCGCTCGATGCACCAGTCATTGACGCTGACGGCGACGTCGAACAGCCAGGTATCGCAACCGGCGAAATAGAAATCAATGATGCCGCCCATCAGCGGGTCTTCGAACGTGCCGGCGAACAGCACGTTGTCGCGAAAGAGGTCGCAATGGGCCGGGCCGGTCTGCAATGCCTGCCAGGCGGGCGTGTTCACCGCTGCCTCTTGGGCAGCCAGTTCGGAACCAAGCAGTTGTGCCTGGCCGGCATCCAGGAACGGCATGACCTTGGGAGCCGTTTCCAGCCACCAGGCCAAGCCGCGCAGATTGGGCTGGTGGATCGGAAAGTCCTGTGCGGCCAGGTGGGCGCGGGCCAGCGTGGCGCCGGCCAGGGCGCAATGGGCGGCGCCGGGTGCGGGTTCGTAGCCGCCGGGCAGGCGCGAGACGATGGCGCAGGGCTTGCCGTGCAGCGTCGTCAGGCGCGTGCCGTCACGCAGATTTTGCGGCTGCGGTACCGGGATGCCGCGCTGGGCCAGGTGGTACATCAGTTCGATATAGAACGGCAGTTGGGCGTGCGTCAGCACTTCGAACAGCGTCAGGACGTATTCGCCCCGGGTCGTGTACAGGAAGTAATTGGTGTTTTCGATACCGGCCGTAATCCCTCGAAGCGAGACAAGCTCGCCCAGGTCGAATTGCGCCAGGAGGGCGCGCGCGTCGTCGTCGGATACGGGAGTGAATACGGCCATTGATCTAGAGGGGGTGAGGGGGTTAACGGACGCTTGGCTATGCCTGTGCGGCGGCGGCGGCGCAATTTTAGACCACATAGCGGGCGGGGTTACGGCGATCGGCCGGACGCGGGCGGATTCGCCTGCCGGACATAATGCCGCTAAGCCCGTAAAATACCGCATCCCCTTGTTTTGTAGAGTGATTCTTGGACTCCCCCGACTGGCGGCTGTGCGTCGCCCCGATGATTGA
>NZ_DBHKZA010000125.1:0-10617 GCF_057314935.1 Achromobacter sp. | reverse complement strand
GCGGTGGTGTCAGGTTTGACGGGGGCCGATCTGTAGCCAGTACTGCGTGTGCCGCGTCACCGAAATCGGCAAGGCGGGCTCCAGCGCCTTGATGGCGCGTTCGGCGTCGTCCAGCGGGAAGACGCCCGACAATCTCAGGTCGGCGACGGCCGGATCCACGCGGATCACCCCTATGCGCTGGCGCGCCAGGTACTGGGCGAAATAGTCCAGGCGCCACTCCTTGGCCACCACCAGGCCGTCCACCCAGGCCAGGCGGTCCGGGTCCGACGCGTGGCGGCCGATCTGGCCGCCGTTCGCGAAGGCCAGGCGTTCGCCGGCGGACGCATGCGTCCATACGCCATCGCGCAACAAGGCGACGCTGCCTTCGTATACGCCCAGGCGCGACCCCTCGTCGGTGCGGCGCAGATCGAAGCGGGCCTGTTCGACGTGCAGCTCGCCGTAGCCGGTGTCGACACGCAACGCGCCGATGCCCGGGCGCGCTGCGGTGTTCACCAGCATCTCGCCGCGAAGCAGGTCGATGCCGCGCGCCTGGGCGGTCAGGTGCAGGCGCACGGCACTGTCGCTGTTCAGGGTGATGTTCAAACCGTCGGCCAACGCCACGGTGCGGCGCTCTCCCACGCTTGTGCTCAAGTCGGCCGCCAGACGCTGCCAGGGCGTGTGCCGGTAACCGGCCCAACCCGTGGCGGCAAGGCCGGTGAACGCCAGCAGGCCGCGCAACGCGGTACGGCGTCCGGGCGATCGAGGCGCATTCAAGGCGGCACGCGCCAAGGCCGGCGGCACCCGGCGCGCATCGCGGCCGATGGCCTGCAAACGGTCCCAGGCCTGCCGGTGCGCGGCGTCCGCTTCCAGCCAGGCATGACAGGATTCCCGGTCGTGCGCATCGGCCAGGCCGGATTGCAGCTTGGCCCACCAGGCGATGGCCTGGCGCACGACCGGGTCCGGCGGCATGCCGCGCGCAGCGTCACTCATAGAACGCCACGTAGCACGCGGACATCGCGCGCACCATGTACTGTTGAACGGAACTCAAGGACACGCCCAGGCGCTGGGCGATTTCGGGATAGGTCAGGCCGTCCAGCTGCGACAGCAGGAAGGCCGATCGCGCCTTGGGCGGCAGGCCGTCCAGCAAGCGGTCCAGCTGCATCAGCGATTGCAGTTGCTCGGCCTGCATCTCGGGCGACGGAGCATAGGCTTCGGGCACCGTGGCCAGATAGGCCAGGTAGGCATACTCCAGCGCGGCATGGCGCTGGTAGTCCACCACCAGCCCCTTGGCGATCGTGGTCAGCAAGGCGCGGGCTTCGTTCGCGCGCACCGCCTTGCGCCCCTGGATCACCCGTACGAAAACATCCTGCGCCAGATCCTCCGCGCGGTGCTCGCATCCCAGCTTGCGGCGCAACCACCCGAACAGCCACGGGCGGTGATCGCGGTACAAGCCATCGACGGGCGCGATGGCAGTGTCGGCGCACGGGATCGATGCGGGGAGATAAGGGGAGGACACGAGTGAGACGGCGGTGCGGGACCAGAAGTCTCAAAATCTTAATTGATAATGACTTGCGTTACCAATCCTATATCCGTCCGGCCCCTGCAACAGGGGCCGGATGCGGCATAACTACAACGTCACGGTCAGCCGGCGTTCCGATTCCAGGTATTCGCGCGACTGCATTTCAAGAATGCGCGACACCGTGCGGTGGAACTCGTTGGCCAGCGCGCCTTCCGTATAGATGGCCTCGGGCTCGCATTCGGCGGACATGATGAGCTTGACCCGGTGGTCATAGAACACGTCGATCAGCCACGTGAAGCGGCGCGCCTCGGACGCCTGGCGCGGCCCCATCTTCGGCACGCCGGACAGGATCACGGCATGGAACCGGTTGGCCAGCTCCAGGTAGTCGTTCTGCGAACGGGGGCCGCCACAGAGGGTGGCGAAATCGAACCACACGACCGAGCCCGCCAGCGCCAGCGCGCGGATCTCGCGATGCTCGATGTGCAGCAGCGGTTCCTGCGGCGGGGTGTCCGCCAGGCTGTCGAACGCCTTCTGCAACGCGGCTTGCGCGTGCTCGTCCAGCGGGGTGTGATAGCACTGCACCTGTTCCAGCGAACGGCGGCGGTAGTCGATGCCGGCGTCCACGTTCATCACGTCCATGCGCGACTGGATCAACGCGATGGCAGGCAGCACGCGGTCGCGGTGCAGGCCGTCGGTGTACAGCGTGGACGGCTCGTAGTTGGACGTCATCACGAACGACGTGCCGTACTCGAACAGCTTGAGCAACAGGCGGTGCAGGATCATCGCGTCGGCCACATCCGACACGTGGAATTCGTCGAAGCAGATCAGGCGGTAGCGCTTGGCGACCCGCTTGGCCACTTCGTCCAGCGGATCCTGCATGCCTTTGACTTCTTCCAGCTCGCGGTGAACGCCGCGCATGAACTCGTGGAAGTGCAGGCGCGTCTTGCGCACGACCGGCACGGTGGCATAGAACGCGTCCATCAGGAAGCTCTTGCCGCGCCCCACTCCGCCCCACAGATACACGCCGCGCGGCACGTCGGGCCGGTTCAGCAGCTTCTTCAGCGCGTTCGAGCGCATCGACTTGAACTTGAGCCATTCGTCGTAGTAGCGCTGCAAGCGGTCGATCGCCAGCTTCTGGGCGGCATCGGGCTCATAGCCTCGCTCGGCCAATGCCTGTTCGTAGTATTCGCGGACGTTCATGTGGATCGGATAACCTTGACTTGGCCCCCACGCTGCGCATGCTTGGCATGCCTGCTACCCCAAAGGGGCGCTCTACTCTTGGGTCGGCCCGGCGATAAAAAAAGGGCGGGTCCTGGAACCCGCCCCCTGTCTTGCTCAGGTCAAGCGTCGCTTAGAAGTTCAGCGCGCGCTTGTCCACGGCCAGAGCGGCTTCCTTCACGGCTTCCGACAAGGTCGGGTGCGCGTGGCAGATGCGCGCGATGTCTTCGGCGGCGCCGCGGAATTCCATGATGGTCACGGCTTCCGAGATCAGTTCCGAGGCCATCGGGCCCACGATGTGCACGCCCAGGACTTCGTCGGTCTTGGCGTCGGCGATGACCTTGGCGAAGCCGGTCGTGTCGCCCAGCGCGCGGGCGCGGCCGTTGGCCAGGAACGGGAAGCTGCCGGCCTTGTACTCACGGCCTTCGGCCTTGAGCTGCTGTTCGGTCTTGCCCACCCAGGCGATTTCCGGCGACGTGTAGATGACCCACGGCACGGTGTCGAAGTTGACGTGGCCATGCTGGCCGGAGATGCGCTCGGCAACCGCCACGCCTTCTTCTTCGGCCTTGTGCGCCAGCATCGGGCCGCGCACGACGTCACCCACTGCCCAGACGTTCGGCAGGTTGGTCTTGCAATCGGCGTCCACGGCCACGAAGCCGCGTTCGTCCAGCTTCAGGCCCACGGCGTCGGCGTTCAGGCCGCCGGTGTAGGGCACGCGGCCGATCGAGACGATCAGCTTGTCCACCACCAGCTTCTGCTCGGCGCCCTTGGCGTCGACGTAGGGCACGGTCACCGACTTGGCGGTGGCCTTGATCTCGCCGATCTTCACACCCATCTGGATGTTCAGGCCTTGCTTGGTGAACGCCTTCAGGGCTTCCTTGGCCACCTGGCCGTCAGCGGCAGCCAGGAATTCCGGCATCGCTTCCAGGATGGTGACGTCGGAACCCAGGCGGCGCCACACGCTGCCCATTTCCAGGCCGATCACGCCGGCGCCGATCACGCCCAGCGTCTTCGGCACGGCGCCGATGTTCAGCGCGCCGTCGTTGGACAGCACGACCTTTTCGTCAAACGGCAGGCCGGGCAGTTCACGCGCCGACGAGCCCGTGGCGACCACGACGTGCTTGGCAACCAGGTCTTCTTCGGTGGTGCCGGTGACCTTGATGGCCCAGCCGCCTTCCACTTGGCCGCTGAACGCGCCCTTGCCGTGGAAGAACGTGACCTTGTTCTTCTTGAACAGGTACAGGATGCCGTCGTTGTTCTGCTTGACCACCGTGTTCTTGCGGCCGATCAGCGTGTCGAGCTTCAGGCTGACGCCCTTGACTTCGATGCCGTGCTCGGCGAAGTGGTGGTTGGCTTGTTCGAAGTGTTCGGACGATTGCAGCAGCGCCTTGGACGGGATGCAACCGACGTTGGTGCACGTGCCGCCAGGAGCCGGGCCGCCTTGGCCGTTCTGCCAGGCGTCGATGCAAGCGACCGACATGCCGAGTTGCGCTGCACGGATGGCGGCGATGTAGCCGCCAGGGCCTGCGCCGATCACGACGACGTCAAATTGTTTGGACATAGTGTTCTCGCGGGTGAGATGAGGGGTGGAACACGCCCCGCCCGACGCAGTGTTGCCGGAGGCCGGCTGAGAGCCGGCCGGGGCGCCGCAGGCCCGAAGGCCGGTTGCGGCGCCGCGCGCGGAGCGTCGAGATTACAGGTCCAGCAACAGACGCTGCGGATCTTCCAGGGCATCCTTCATGGCGACCAGGCCCAGCACGGCTTCGCGGCCGTCGATGATGCGGTGGTCGTAGGACAGCGCCAGGTAGTTCATCGGGCGGATGACGATCTGGCCGTTTTCGACAACGGCGCGATCCTTGGTGGCGTGCACGCCCAGGATGGCCGATTGCGGCGGGTTGATGATCGGGGTCGACAGCATCGAACCGAACACGCCGCCGTTGGAGATCGAGAACGTGCCGCCGGTCATTTCTTCAATGCCCAGCTTGCCGTCAGCGGCGCGGCGGCCGAAGTCGGCGATGGTCTTTTCGATTTCAGCGATGGACAGCTGGTCGGCGTTGCGCAGGATCGGCACCACCAGGCCACGCGGGCTGCCGACAGCGATACCGATGTCGAAGTAGCCGTGATAGATGATGTCCTTGCCGTCGATCGACGCGTTGATCAGCGGGTACTTCTTCAGCGCGGCCACAGCGGCCTTGACGAAGAACGACATGAAACCCAGCTTGATGCCGTGTTCCTTTTCGAACTTGTCCTTGTACTTGCTGCGCAGATCGATGACCGCTTGCATGTTCACTTCGTTGAACGTGGTCAGGATCGCGTTTTCTTGCTGCGATTGCAGCAGGCGCTCGGCGATGCGGGCGCGCAGGCGGCTCATCGGCACGCGCTGTTCCGGACGGCCGTCCAGCGACAGCGTGGTCGGGGCGGGTGCCGCCGGGGCCTTGGCCGGAGCGGCCTTGGCGGCGGGAGCACTGGCGGCCAGGGCGTCGCCCTTGGTCACGCGGCCGTCACGGCCGGTGCCGGCCACGGAAGCGGCGTCAACGCCCTTCTCGGCCAGGATCTTGGAAGCGGCGGGCGATGCCACGCCGGCAGCGGCGTTCGAAGCCGGGGCAGCAGCCGCCGGAGCGGCGGCGGCTTGGGCAGCGGCCGGAGCGGCGGCAGCCGGGGCAGTCGCAGCGGCGGCGGCCTTGCCAGCGGTGTCGATGCGGGCCAGCACTTCACCCGAGGTCACGGTGCTGCCATCGCCCTTGACGATTTCGGCCAGCACGCCCGAGGCGGGAGCCGGCACTTCCAGCACGACCTTGTCGGTTTCCACTTCGATCAGGATTTCGTCCGCTTCAACGGCAGCGCCCGGCTGCTTCTTCCAGGTCAGCAGGGTCGCTTCGGAGACGGATTCGGAAAGTTGGGGGACGACGACGTCGGTAATAGCCATTTTGTTTGTTCCGTAAAGTTGTGTTCTGGTCACGCGGCGCGGCAAGGTTCGAAACGGGGTTCCTGAACGCTTGCCGCCCGCGGCGCGTGCATCAAGTCGAGATTACTTCGTCAACATGACCTTGAACTTGGGCGCGAAAGCCGTTTCGACCAGGGCCTTCTGCTGCTCCTGGTGCTTGGCCAGGTAGCCCACGGCCGGCGATGCCGACGCGGCACGACCAGCGTAGCCCAGCTTTTGGCCTTCGACCATGTTCTCGTACACGTGATGCTGAACGTAGAACCAGGCGCCCTGGTTCTGCGGTTCGTCCTGAACCCAGATCACTTCGGTTGCCTTGGGGTACTTGCGCAGTTCCGTTTCGAACGACTTGTGCGCAAACGGGTACAGCTGCTCGACACGGACGATCGCGACGTTGTCGGCGCCACGCTCGCGGCGGGCGTTGACCAGGTCGTAATACACCTTGCCCGAGCAAGCCAGCACGCGCTTGACCTTGCTGGCGTCGATGGTGTCGTCCACTTCGCCGATCACCGGGTGGAAGCTGCCACCGGCCAGATCGGTCAGGGGCGAACCTGCATCCTTGTTGCGCAGCAGCGACTTCGGCGTGAACAGCACCAGCGGCTTGCGGAACGGGCGGATCATCTGGCGGCGCAGAACGTGGAAGATCTGCGAGGCAGAGGTCGGCTGGACCACTTGCATGTTGTTGTCGGCGCACAGTTGCAGGAAGCGCTCGATGCGGCCCGAGGAGTGCTCGGGGCCCTGGCCTTCGTAGCCGTGCGGCAGCATCAGCGTCAGGCCCGACTGGCGGCCCCACTTGGCTTCGCCGGAGCTGATGAACTGGTCGATCACGACCTGGGCGCCGTTGACGAAGTCGCCGAACTGGCCTTCCCAGATGGTCAGCGTGTTCGGTTCAGCGCTGGAGTAGCCGTATTCAAACGCCAGCACCGCCTCTTCGGACAGCACGGAGTCGATCACGGTGAAAGGCGCCTGGCCTTCCGACACGTTCTGCAGCGGAATGTAGGTGCCGTCGTTCCAGCGTTCGCGGTTCTGGTCGTGCAGCACGGCGTGGCGGTGCGTGAACGTGCCGCGGCCCGAATCCTGGCCGGTGATGCGGATGGCGTAGCCCGAGGACACCAGGGTCGCGAAGGCGAGATGTTCGCCCATGCCCCAGTCCAGGTTCATTTCGCCCTTGGCCATCGTGCGGCGGTCGTTCAGCAGCTTGGCGACCAGCGGGTGCACCGTGAAGCCTTCCGGAACCGACGTAATGCGTTCGCCGATGCGCTTGAGTTCAGCCAGCGGCACGGCCGTATCGGCCTGGTCGGTCCACTTGGCGCCCAGGAACGGCGACCAGTCGATCGCGTACTTGCTCTTGTAGTCGGTCAGCACCGGTTCGATGGTGCGCTGGCCGTCTTCCATCAGCTGGCGGTAGTCCTTGACCAGTTGATCGGCTTCGCCCTCAGCCAGCACGCCTTGCGTGGTCAGCTTGTCGGCATACAGCTTGCGCGTGCCGGGGTGATGGCCGATGCGCTTGTACATCAGGGGCTGCGTCAGCGACGGGGTGTCTTGTTCGTTGTGGCCCAGCTTGCGGAAGCAAACGATGTCCACGACGATGTCGTGACGGAACTGCAGACGGTAGTCCAGCGCCAGCTTGGTGACGAACACCACGGCTTCGGGATCGTCGCCGTTGACGTGGAACACCGGGGCTTCGATCATCTTGACCACGTCGGTGCAATACAGCGTCGAACGCGAGTCGCGCGGGTCGGACGTGGTGAAGCCGATCTGGTTGTTGATGACGATGTGCAGCGTGCCGCCCGTGCCGTAGCCGCGGGTCTGGGCCAGGTTCAGCGTTTCCATGACCACGCCCTGGCCGGCGAAAGCCGCGTCGCCGTGCACCAGCACCGGCAGCACTTGCTTGCCTTCGGCGTCGCCGCGGCGTTCCTGGCGAGCGCGCACGCTGCCTTCGACCACGGGGTTGACGATTTCCAGGTGGGACGGGTTGAACGCCAACGACAGGTGGACCGGACCGCCACGGGTGGACAGGTCGCTGGAGAAGCCGTTGTGGTACTTCACGTCGCCGTCGGTCAGGCCTTCGGCGTGCTTGCCTTCGAACTCGGCGAACAGGTCGCCGGGCATCTTGCCCATGATGTTCACGAGCAGGTTCAGGCGGCCGCGGTGGGCCATGCCGACCACGATTTCCTGGACGCCGTTTTCACCGGCGTGGTTCACCACTTCGTCCATCGAGGCGATGAAGCTTTCGCCGCCTTCCAGCGAGAAACGCTTCTGGCCGACGTACTTGGTGTGCAGGAAGCGCTCGAGGCCTTCGGACTCGGTCAGCTGCTGCAGGATGTGGCGCTTTTCTTCGACCGAGTAAGCGGGCGCGCCCAGCGTGGTTTCCAGGCGCTCCTGGATCCAGCGCTTGGCGGCGGGGTCGGAGATGTGCGTGAATTCAGCACCGATGCTGCGGCAATACGTGTCGCGCAGCGCCTTCAGGATGTCGCGCAGCGTCATCGTGCTGGCGGTCGTGAAGTAGGTGTTGGTGGCCGAGTAGGTCTGGTCCAGATCGGCTTCGGTCAGGCCGTAGAAGGCGGGATCGAGTTCCGGGATCGGGGGACGCTCCTGGCGCTTGAGCGGATCCAGGTCAGCCCAGCGCGAACCCAGCGAGCGGTAGGCGGCAATCAGCGACTGCACCGAAACCTGCTTGCTGGCGACGCTCAGGTCGGGTTCAGCCGAGCGTTGCACGAAGGCATTGGCCTTGGCGCGCTGGGCAAACGATTCGACGATGGGAGCGTGGGCCTGGTCGCGAGTGGATTCCTGGCCGTCGGTTGCGGGAGCATGCTGCAACTGGTCGAAATACTCGCGCCAGTTATCAGGTACCGAACCGGGATTGTCGAGGTAGGCTTCGTAAAGCTCCTCAACATAAGGGGCATTACCCCCAAAGAGATAAGACGTGGATAGAGATTCTATTTCCGAAGACATATCGCTTCACCTTTACGAGTGCTTCACTCGACACGATGCAGGAAAACCTTCCGCAGCACGGGCTTCCCGTTAAGCGGATCGCAGGGGCAGAAGGCGCGTACAAGCCTTGATAGCCGTATGGTTGAAAGTATAACCCTTTGAGTTTATGGGCGTCTTCTTGCATTTGCGTGACGCAAAAGCCCGTGCGGAATACCTGCATGCAGCTTTGGAATGTCCGTCGAACGCCTGCAATCCAGACGTCTACGCGCCATCAAATTCCGTCAATCGAAAATGCCGCAGCGCGTCATTTTCAGGCACTCCAAACAAGAGTGTTGCGCAATAGCCGCGTCATACCGGCAGCGAGGTCGTGGACAGGATCTCTTTCAACACGAAAAACGTGCGGATCTGGCGTACGCCGGGCAGCTTGATGATCTCGCCCGCGTGCAGCTTGTTGAAGCGTTCCAGATCGCGTATGCGCAGCATCAGGAAGTAATCGAATTCGCCCGCCACCAGATGGCACTCCAGGCAGCCGCTGATACCGCGCGCGGCTTCCTCGAAATCGGTGAAGGACTCGGGCGTGGAACGGTCCAGCACCACGCCCACGATGACCAGCGTGGCCATGTCGACCTCTGCCGGCTCCAGCAACGCGACCGTCTTCCGGATGACGCCTTCGGCCTTGAGCTTTTCCACGCGGCGCAGGCAGGCGGCCGGGCTCAGGTGCACGCGCGCGCTCAGGTCCAGGTTCGTGATCTGCGCGTCGTCCTGCAGCACGCGCAGAATGTGGCGGTCGATGCGGTCCAGGCCCGAGGCGGCAGTCATTTGATATGTCCCTGAAAATTTAATTTCGTTGTTGTTTTTATATTCGAAATATTGGTTTTCAGAAAGCGGATATTAATAACTTTAAACACCGAAAATCGATAAATAACGCAATTGACCGCAAATCCCGGCGATTCCTATGATTTCTCCATCCGCGCCACCCGCCCGGCCCGGACCTTTTTCCCAGGAGCCCGCATGGATCTGCAACGATTTCCCCGCCACCGCCTGACCTTCGGCGACACCCCCATTGAAAAGCTCGACCGGCTATCTGCCCACCTCGGCGGCAAGGTCGACATCTATGCCAAGCGCGAAGACTGCAACAGCGGCCTGGCCTTCGGCGGCAACAAACTGCGCAAGCTGGAATACCTGATCCCGCAAGCGCTCGAGCAAGGCTGCGACACGCTCGTGACCATCGGCGGCATCCAGTCCAACCACACCCGCATGGTGGCCGCCGTTGCCGCCAAGCTGGGCCTGGCCTGCGTGCTGGTCCAGGAAAACTGGGTGGACTATTCGGACGCGGTCTATGACCGCGTCGGCAACATCATGATGAGCCGCCTGATGGGCGCCGACGTGCGGTTGGTGGACCAGGGCTTCGACATCGGCTTCCGGCGCAGTTGGGAAGAAGCGCTTGAAGACGTGAGAAAGCGCGGTGGCAAGCCCTACGCCATTCCCGCCGGCGCGTCCGACCATGAACTGGGCGGCCTGGGGTACGTAGGCTTTGCCGAGGAAGTGCGGCGCCAGGAAGCCGAGCTGGGGTTCAAGTTCGACTACATCGTCGTGTGCGCCGTCACCGGCAGCACCCAGGCCGGCATGGTGGTGGGCTTTGCCGCCGATGGACGCGCCGACCGCGTCATCGGCATCGACGCCTCGGGCACCCCGGAGCAGACGCGCGCGCAGATCCTGCGCATCGCGCGCCGCACCGCGGACCTGGTCGGGCTGGAGACAGGCATCGCCGACCGCGACGTGGTGCTGGACACGCGCTATGCGTATCCCGCCTACGGCCTGCCATCGGCGGAAACCAACGACGCCATTCGCACCTGCGCGCGGCTGGAAGGCATGATGACCGACCCCGTCTACGAAGGGAAATCCATGCAGGGGATGATGGATATCATCCGCCGCGGCGAAATTCCGGCAGGCTCGAAAGTGCTGTATGCGCACCTGGGAGGGGTGCCGGCGATCAACGCCTACAGCTTTTTGTACCGCAACGGCT
>NZ_DBHKZA010000124.1:0-10742 GCF_057314935.1 Achromobacter sp. | reverse complement strand
CTGCGCGGGCTAGTGCAGCGCGTGCGTGCGGATGAGGCCTACCGCAATGCCTTCCAGTGCGAATTCCTGGTCGGCCTCCACCACGATGGTTTGGAAGTCCGGGTTTTCGGGCAGAAGCTCGATATGCCCGTTGGTGCGCTGAAGGCGCTTGACGGTGACGTCGTCGCCCAGGCGGGCCACGACGATCTGGCCGTTGCGGGCTTCAGAGGCTTTTTTCACGGCCAGCAGATCCCCTTCGAGGATGCCGGCATCGCGCATGCTCATGCCGCGCACCTTCAGCAGGTAGTCGGGCGCTTGCGCGAACAGGTGGGGGTCGACGCCCACTTCGCGTTCGACGTGTTCGGCGGCAAGAATGGGGCTGCCGGCTGCTACGCGGCCCACCAGCGGCAGCAGCAGCTGTGCCAGCGAGGGCATGGGCAGGGAAGCCTGCGAAGCGGCAGAGGCGCCGTCTTTCAGGCGGATACCCCGCGAGGCGCCGGCGGTAAGCTCGATGGCGCCCTTGCGGGCCAATGCCTTGAGATGATCTTCCGCCGCGTTGGGCGAACGGAAACCCAGGGCCTGGGCGATTTCGGCACGCGTCGGCGGAAAGCCGGTGCGCGTGACGGTTTGCCGGATGAGGTCCAGGATTTGTTGCTGGCGATCTGTAAGTTTGCTGGCCATGGCGATGATCCGGTGCGAGCGGACTGTACATATATACAGCGCCATTCTGGGGGACGTAGCGCAAAAAAGCAAGCCAGTCCAGGCCCCAAAGCAAAACGGAGCCCGAAGGCTCCGTCTTTCAGCAGTCAGGCCGAGGGGCCCACGCTACGGGTTACAGCACGGCGGCGATGCCGGCGGCAACCTTGTCGATGTTGCCGCTGTTCAGGGCGGCCACGCAGATGCGGCCGCTGGACACGGCATAGACGCCGTGCTCTTCACGCAGGCGGTCCACTTGCGCGGCGGTCAGGCCCGAATACGAGAACATGCCGCGTTGCTGCAGGACGAAGCTGAAGTCCTGCTTGCCGCCGTGTTCCTTGATCTTCTCGACCAGTTGCTTGCGCATCAGGCGGATGCGGTCGCGCATGCCGGCCAGTTCTTCTTCCCACATGGCGAAGAGTTCCGGCGTGTTCAGCACCGTCGACACCACCGTGCCGCCATGGGTGGGCGGGTTGGAGTAGTTGGTGCGGATGACGCGCTTCAACTGGCTCAGCACGCGGGTGGCTTCTTCCTTGCTGCCGGCCACGACCGTCAGTGCGCCCACGCGTTCGCCATACAGCGAGAACGACTTCGAGAAGGACGAGCTGATGAACATGGTCATGTCCAGGTCGGCGAACATGCGCACGACCGAGGCGTCTTCCGTCAGGCCTTCGCCAAAGCCCTGGTAGGCGATGTCGAGGAACGGGACCAGATGGTTTTCCTTCACGACGGCGGCGATCTGCTTCCATTGGTCGGCGGTGGGGTCCACGCCGGTCGGGTTATGGCAGCACGCGTGCAGCACGACGACGGTCTTGGCCGGTGCGGCCTTCAGATCCGCCAGCATGGCGTCGAAATTCAGGCCGCGGGTGGCGGCGTCGTAGTACGAGTAGGTGCCGACTTCGAAGCCGGCGCGCTCGAACAGGGCGCGGTGGTTTTCCCAGCTGGGGTTGCTGATCAGGACCTTGGAGGTCGGCAGCAACTGGCGCAGGAAGTCGGCGCCGATCTTCAGCGCGCCCGTGCCGCCCAGAGCCTGGGTGGTCAGAACGCGGCCGGCGGCGGCCAACGGGGATTCCTTGCCCAACAGCAGCGCTTGAGCGCCCTGGTTGTAGCCGGCAATGCCTTCGATCGGCAGGTAGCCGCGTGCGGCGGCGGCCTCGATGCGGGCGGTTTCGGCCTTGCGTACGGCGCCCAGCAGGGGGATCCGTCCCTGATCGTCGTAGTACACGCCCACGCCCAGGTTGACTTTACCGGGACGCGTATCCGCGTTGAATTGTTCGTTCAGACCAAGAATGGGGTCGCGCGGCGCGAGTTCGACGGAATCGAAAAGGTTGCTCATGGGACTCTGATGAGGATGGGTGGACGCAGTACGGTGTGCTGTGGATAATGGGGGGTTTACCCTGGAACAGTCTAGCATGCCCAAGAGCCCAATAGACCCGAGCAGCGCGGGAGATCTGAATGATGATCTCGCTGCGGATCTGACGGCGGCATCGGCATCGGCTGCGTCCGCGCCGAGGCTGGATGTGAAGCCTGGATTCGTCGAGTATCCGGACAGCCCGTTTCAGCTGTATCAGCCTTATCCGCCGGCGGGCGACCAGCCCGCGGCCATCGACGGCCTGACGCAAGGGGTCGAAGACGGCCTCATGTTCCAGACGCTGCTGGGCGTGACGGGATCGGGCAAGACCTACACCATGGCCAACGTGATCGCCCGGATGGGGCGCCCGGCGTTGGTACTGGCCCCTAATAAGACGCTGGCCGCCCAGCTCTACGCCGAGATGCGGGAGTTCTTTCCGAAGAACGCGGTCGAGTACTTCGTCTCTTATTACGACTACTACCAGCCCGAAGCCTACGTGCCGACGCGCGACCTGTTCATTGAAAAGGATTCGTCCATCAATGAACACATCGAGCAGATGCGCCTGTCGGCCACCAAGAGCCTCCTGGAGCGCCGCGACACGATCATCGTGGGCACGGTCTCGTGCATCTACGGTATCGGCAACCCTGGCGACTATCACGCGATGGTGCTGATCCTGCGCAGCGGGGACCAGATTTCCCGCCGCGAGATCCTGGCCCGCCTGGTGGCGATGCAGTACACGCGCAACGACGCCGAATTCACCCGCGGCGTGTTCCGGGTGCGCGGCGAGACCATCGACATCTTTCCCGCGGAAAGCGCCGAACTCGCGCTGCGCCTGACACTGTTCGATGACGAAATCGAAAGCCTTGAGCTCTTCGACCCGCTGACCGGTCGTATCCGCCAGAAGCTGCCGCGATTCACCGTCTACCCCGGCTCGCACTATGTGACCCCGCGCGACACGGTCCTGCGCGCCATCGAGACCATCAAGGAAGAGCTGCGCGAACGCGTCAAGCGCTTCGTCGACGACGGTCATCTGGTCGAGGCGCAGCGCCTGGAGCAACGGACCCGGTTCGACCTGGAGATGCTGCAGGAGCTGGGCTTCTGCAAGGGCATCGAAAACTACTCGCGGCACCTGTCAGGCGCGGCGCCCGGGGATCCGCCGCCCACGCTGATCGATTACCTGCCGTCTGACGCGCTGATGTTCATTGACGAGAGCCACGTTACGATCGGGCAGCTGAGCGGCATGTACCGCGGCGACCGCTCGCGCAAGGAAACGCTGGTGCAGTACGGCTTCCGCCTGCCGTCGGCGCTGGACAACCGGCCACTCAAGCTCGAGGAATTCGAGACGCGGATGCGCCAGTGCGTCTTCGTGTCGGCCACGCCGGCCGCTTATGAGAAAGAGCACGCGGACAACGTCGTAGAGCAGGTGGTGCGGCCTACCGGGCTCGTCGACCCCCTGGTCGAGGTGCTGCCGGCGCGCACCCAGGTCGATGACTTGCTGGGCCAGATCAAGGCGCGCGTGTCGCTGGGCGAGCGTGTGCTGGTCACCACCCTGACCAAGCGCATGGCGGAAGACCTGACCGACTTCCTGAGCGAACACGGGGTGAAGGTGCGCTATCTGCACTCCGACATCGATACGGTGGAGCGCGTGGAAATCCTGCGCGACCTGCGCCTGGGCACGTTCGACGTGCTGGTGGGGATCAACCTGCTGCGCGAAGGCTTGGACATCCCCGAAGTGTCGCTGGTGGCCATTCTGGACGCGGACAAGGAAGGTTTCCTGCGTTCCGAGCGAAGCCTGATCCAGACCATCGGCCGCGCGGCGCGCAACCTGAACGGGCACGCCATCCTGTATGCCGACCGCATTACGGATTCGATGCAGCGCGCGATGGAGGAAACCAGCCGCCGCCGCGCCAAGCAGCTGCAGTTCAACATCGACAACGGCATTACGGCCCGCGGGGTGCAGAAGGCGGTGCGCGAACTGATCGACGGCATCGTCGCGCCGGTTCAGCACGATGCGCTGGAGGCTGCGGTGCCGGCGGAATTCCTGAAGGATGAGAAAGCCCTGGCGCGTGAACTCAAGCGCCTGGAAAAGCTGATGATGGACCACGCCCGGAACCTGGAATTCGAACAGGCCGCGGCCGCCCGCGACGCCTTGACGGCCTTGAAGCAGCGGGTGCTTCTGGATGGGGCGGTATAGCCAAAACACGTATCAAAAAGTGTCTGTTAGCTGACTGGTTGCTGAAAATGTGTAAAACCCGCAATGTTGCAATTGCGGCTTCACAATCTTCGAGAATCCTCGGGATCCGAGCGGTAACCCTGCGCCTGATTGTGAGCTTAAGTCATTGATTTAAATGGTAAAAAATCAGGCGCTTCGCTGCAGTTATCCAATCGGTTAATTGCAAAAAAAGCTTGCCTTATCTCGGGTTTTCCCGCACACTTACTCCCATGATGACCAAGGTACTTTTCGTTTGCATGGGCAATATCTGTCGCTCGCCGAGCGCAGAGGGCGTGTTTCGCCATTTGGTGAACGACGCGGGTTTGGGCGATGTTGTTCGCATCGACTCCGCGGGCACGCACGCGTTTCATATCGGCGAGGCGCCTGATGCCCGGGCGCAGGCTGCGGCGCGTAAGCGCGGCTACGAGATCACGCACTGTGAGGCGCGTCAGGTCACCGCGGAAGATTTCCGCGACTTTGATCTTATCCTCGCCATGGACTGGGACAATCTGTCCGCCATGCAGCAGCAGTGCCCCAAAACCTATCAGCACAAATTGATGCTGCTGATGCGCTTTGCCAATGAGTTCGAGGAGGCCACCGTGCCTGACCCGTACTATGGCGGCGCCGATGGTTTCGGCAAGGTGCTCGATTATCTGGAAGACGCCTGTCAGGGTGTTCTTGAGCTGGTCCGTAAGCGCGCTACCCAGTACCAGGCGGCGTGACCGTCTAAACCGTAGAGCCGCCCACTGAGCGGCTCTCGGGGTACTTGGCAGTGAAAAAACCGCGCAAATGCGCGGTTTTTTCTAGCCGGGAGCCATACCAAATTAGTCGGGAATAGGCTATACTTGACCCAATTACTCGGGTATTGACCGCTGGATTCGCTGGCGGCCATAGCCGATTCACAGGGAACCCACCATGCGGCTAACTACCAAAGGGCGTTTCGCCGTGACTGCCATGATCGATCTGGCTATGCGGCAGCATAGCGGCCCGGTCACTCTTGCGGCCATCAGCCAGCGTCAGAATATTTCGCTTTCCTATCTGGAACAGCTGTTCGGGAAACTGCGCCGCCACGAACTCGTGGACAGCGTGCGCGGCCCGGGCGGCGGTTATTCGCTTGCGCGTCTTGCGCGCAACGTGACCGTTGCCGACATCATCTTTGCGGTCGATGAGCCGCTGGACGCCACGAGCTGTGGCGGCAAACGGGACTGTACGAGCGGCAACGACGGCAAGCCGGGCAAGTGCATGACGCACGAACTCTGGGCCACGTTGAATCGCAAGATGGTCGATTACCTGGATTCGGTGTCCCTGCAAGATCTGGTTGATCAGCAGCGCGTGCGCCAATTGCAGGAAGCCAACAATCAAGCGCAGGCCTGCGCGGTACGTGTGAATCGGGTAGGGGGCACGAATGCCGCCGCCAACGCCCCGACCACGACCGTCGCCGCCAATGCCACCGTATAAGCAGTATCAGGAGTTGTAGATATGACCACCCGCCCGATTTATTTTGACTATTCGGCCACGACGCCCGTCGACCCCCGCGTCGTGGACAAGATGGTGCCCTGGCTGTACGAGAACTTCGGCAACCCGGCATCGCGCAGCCACTCGTTCGGCTGGGATTCCGAAGAAGCCGTTGAGCGCGCCCGCGAAGAAGTCGCCAAGCTGGTCAACGCCGACCCGCGCGAGATCGTCTGGACCTCCGGCGCAACCGAATCCGACAACCTGGCCATCAAGGGCGCCGCGAACTTCTACGCGGAACGCGGCAAGCACATCATCACCGTCAAGACCGAACACAAGGCGGTGCTGGATACCTGTCGCGAGCTCGAACGCCAAGGCTTCGACGTCACGTATCTGAATGTGAAAGACGATGGCCTGATCGATCTGGACACCTTCAAGGCCGCGCTGCGCCCCGATACCGTGCTGGTGTCGGTGATGATGGTGAACAACGAGATCGGCGTGGTCCAGGATATCGAAACGCTGGGCGAGATCTGCCGTGAAAAGGGCATCATCTTCCATGTGGACGCCGCTCAGGCGACCGGCAAGGTGGAAATCGACCTGCAAAAGCTGAAGGTCGACCTGATGTCGTTCTCGGCGCACAAGACCTACGGCCCCAAGGGCATCGGCGCGCTGTATGTCCGCCGCAAGCCGCGCATCCGCATCGAGGCGCAAATGCACGGCGGCGGCCACGAGCGCGGTTTCCGCTCGGGCACGCTGGCTACGCACCAGATCGTCGGCATGGGCGAAGCATTCCGCCTGGCCCGTGAAGAAATGGGCACCGAGAACGAGCGCATCCGCATGTTGCGCGACCGTCTCTGGAATGGCCTGTCGCAGATCGAAGAGGTCTACCTCAACGGCGACATGGACCAGCGCGTGCCGCACAACCTGAATGTCAGCTTCAACTACGTCGAAGGCGAGTCCCTGATCATGGCGATCAAGGAACTGGCCGTGTCCAGCGGTTCGGCCTGCACCTCGGCCAGCCTGGAGCCGTCCTACGTGCTGCGCGCACTGGGCCGCAACGACGAGTTGGCGCACAGCTCTATCCGTTTCACCCTGGGCCGCTTCACGACCGAAAAGGAAGTGGACTTCGCCATTGAATTGCTCAAGAGCCGCGTGGGCAAGCTGCGCGACATGTCGCCGCTTTGGGAAATGGCCAAGGAAGGCATTGACTTGAACACCGTGCAGTGGGCCGCGCACTAAGCGCCCGCGCCAAGAAATACGTGGAGAAATAACATGTCTTACAGCACCAAAGTTCTGGATCACTACGAAAACCCGCGCAACGTCGGTTCGTTCGACAAGTCGGACGAGTCGGTCGGTACCGGCATGGTCGGCGCACCGGCCTGTGGCGACGTCATGAAGCTGCAGATCAAGGTGAATGAAGCCGGCGTGATCGAAGACGCGCGCTTCAAGACCTACGGCTGCGGTTCGGCCATCGCTTCCAGCTCGCTCGTGACCGAATGGGTCAAGGGCAAGACGCTTGACCAAGCGATGAACATCCGCAACACGCAGATCGCCGAAGAACTGGCATTGCCGCCGGTGAAGGTCCACTGTTCCATCCTGGCCGAAGACGCGATCAAGGCCGCGGTGCAGAACTACAAAGAAAAGCATTCGGTTCCGGCCGAAGCGGTGGCAGGCTGATCATGTCCGTTACCCTGACCCAACAGGCTGCCACCCATATCGGGCGCTACTTGCAGAAGCGCGGAAAGGGTATCGGCTTGCGGCTCGGCGTTAGGACGACGGGCTGCTCCGGCATGGCCTACAAGTTGGAATACGTGGACGACTCGGCGCCGGAAGACGCCGTGTTCGAGAGCTTTGGCGTGAAGGTCTTCATCGACCCGAAAAGCCTGGCTTACCTGGATGGCACCGAGCTGGACTACGCCCGCGAAGGCCTGAACGAAGGTTTCAAGTTCCGCAACCCCAACGAGAAGGCGACCTGCGGCTGCGGCGAGTCGTTCACGGTGTAAGTCTTGGCTGGAGACGACCACTTCAGCCTGTTCGGCTTGCCGGCACGCTTCGACCTGGACGCGCAAGCGTTGGAAAACGCGTGGCGCGCCGTCGCCGCGCAAGTGCATCCCGACCGTTACGCCACGGCCAGCCCTGCGGAGCGCCGCGTGGCCATGCAGTGGGCGGCGCGCGCGAACGAGGCGTACCGCGTGCTGCGGGATCCCTTGTTGCGCGCACGTTACCTGTGTGAGCAGGCGGGCATCGATCTGCAGACCGAGAGCAATACGTCCATGGACACGGCTTTCCTGATGCAGCAGATGACCTGGCGCGAGATGCTGGACGATGCGCGCGACGATGCCGATGCCCTGGCCGCCTTACAGACGGAGTTGGAAGCCGCGCGCGTTGAGATGCGCGCCACGCTGACCCGTCTGCTGGACAACGAGCGCGACTACGCGACTGCCGGGCTGAAGGTCCGGGAATGGATGTTCGTGGAAAAGCTGGCGGAAGAGCTGGCGCACGCACAACCCGCCGGATAGCCCAAGCCGTGTCCGGGGCGCCCGAAGCAGGCGCCCGGATTTCGCCGCCTACTGAGCAGAAAAATACAATCATGGCCTTATTGCAGATATCCGAGCCCGGCGAGTCGCCCGCGCCGCACCAGCGCAAGCTGGCGGTGGGGATCGATCTGGGCACTACCAATTCTCTGGTCGCGGCCGTGCGCAGCAGCGTCGCCGAAGTGCTGCCTGATGCAGAAGGCCATGCCTTGCTGCCGTCGGCGGTGCGTTATTACCCCGGTGGCAAAGTCACCACCGGCCGCGAGCCGCTGGCTCAGCAGGCCGAAGACCCGTTGAACACCGTCGTGTCCGTGAAGCGCTTCATGGGCCGTTCGCTGGAAGAGGCGCGCGCCACGCGTGCGCCGTATGAATTCGTGGACGCGCCCGGCATGGTGCGCATCCGCACGGCGCAGGGCGACCTGAGCCCGGTTGAGGTGTCGGCGCAGATCCTGGCGGTGTTGCGCCAGCGTGCCGAAGACGTCCTGGGCGACGACCTGGTGGGCGCGGTCATCACCGTGCCGGCGTATTTTGACGACGCCCAGCGCCAAGCCACCCGTGATGCCGCCCGCTTGGCCGGCCTGAATGTCTTGCGCCTGCTGAACGAGCCCACGGCCGCGGCGATCGCCTATGGCCTGGACCACGCCTCGGAAGGCGTGTACGCCGTGTACGACCTGGGCGGCGGCACCTTCGATATTTCCATTCTGCGCCTGACCCAAGGCGTGTTCGAGGTGATCTCCACCGGCGGCGATACCGCGCTGGGCGGCGACGACTTCGATGCCTTGATTGCGGACCACGCCGTGGCCAAGCTTGCCGCTGGCGAGTTTTCGCCGGCCGACCGCCGCGGGTTGTTGATGGCGGCGCGGGCCGCGCGCGAAGCGCTGTCCGATGCCGAATCGGCCGACCTGAAGCTGACGCTGGCGGACGGGCGCGATGTCGACGTCGTGTTGACCCGCGCGGAGTTCGAGGCGCTGGCGCAGCCGTTGGTGGAACGCACGCTGGATTGCGCGCGCCGCGCGTTGCGCGATGCCTCGCTGAAGGCGGCCGATGTGCGCGGTGTGGTGATGGTGGGTGGCGCAACGCGCATGCCTGTCGTACGCGCGGCCGTTGGCCGGGTATTCGGCACGGAACCGTTGATCGATCTGGATCCGGACCAGGTAGTGGCGCTGGGCGCCGCCTTGCAGGCCAACTTGCTGGCGGGCAATCGCGCGCCGGGCGAGGACTGGCTACTGCTCGATGTGATTCCGCTGTCGCTGGGGCTGGAAACCATGGGTGGGCTGGTCGAGCGCGTGATTCCGCGCAACAGCACCATTCCTGTCGCTCGCGCCCAGGAATTCACGACGTTCAAGGACGGCCAGACGGCCATGAGCATCCACGTGGTGCAGGGTGAGCGCGACCTGGTGGCGGATTCGCGTTCGCTGGCCCGGTTCGAACTGCGCGGCATCCCTCCGATGGTGGCGGGCGCCGCGCGCATCCGCGTGACCTTCCAGGTGGATGCGGACGGCCTGCTGAGCGTGACGGCCCGCGAACAAAGCACGGGCGTCGAGGCCGCCGTCTCGGTCAAGCCGTCGTACGGGCTGACCGACGATGAGATTGCGCAGATGCTGGCTGATAGCGTGGCGCAAGCCGATACGGACGCACGCGCCCGCATGCTGCGCGAGCAGCAGGTGGATGCGCGCCAGTTGGTGGAATCCGTGCAGGCGGCGCTGGCCGTCGACGGCGATCTGCTGGATGCCGAAGAGCGCAAGCACGTCGACGAATGCCTGCAAGCCGCCATCGCCGCACAGTCCGCGCAAGACACGGATACCGTGAAAGACGCAGTGCAAGCGCTGTCGGCCGCGACGGACGACTTTGCCGCGCGGCGGATGGACCGCAGCATCCGCGCCGCACTCGCGGGCCGCAAACTTGATGAGATCGCCTGATTAGACGTATGCCGAAACTGACTGTATTGCCTCATCCCGATTACTGCCCCGAGGGCGCCGTGATCGAAGACGCGCCCAAGGGCGTGTCGATCTGCCGTGTCCTGCTGGACAACCACATCGACATCGAACACGCCTGCGAGCTGTCGTGTGCGTGCACGACCTGTCACGTGGTGATCAAGCAAGGTTATTCCGCGCTGGAAGACGCGACGGATGATGAAGAGGACTTGCTGGACAAGGCCTGGGGCCTGACCCCGACGTCGCGCCTGTCGTGCCAGGCGTTGGTGACCGATACCGACCTGACGGTTGAGATTCCCAAGTACACCATCAACCACGCGAAAGAGGGCCATTGATGAAGTGGACCGACACCTACGACATTGCCGCCGCGCTGGTCGACGCGCACCCGGACGTGGATCCCAAGACGCTGCGTTTCACGCAACTGCGCGAATGGGTCATGGCCTTGCCTGAATTCAGCGACGATCCCGCCCATTGCGGCGAGAAGATCCTGGAGGCCATCCAGATGGCCTGGATCGACGAAGCGGACTGACCGACGCCAACGAAACGCTCCCTCTGGGAGCGTTTTTGCTGAAGGGCCGCCCCAA
>NZ_DBHKZA010000123.1:0-11045 GCF_057314935.1 Achromobacter sp. | reverse complement strand
CGAAGGTGGAATTGTTGAACGCCATCACCGCCGGCCGCTTGAAGCCGCGCTGGCGTGCCACTTCGGCGAACGCGCGGCCGAACACGGCGTTGGACGCCTGGTACATCCAGGCGAGCCCCTGCTTGTTCTCGGTCAGCATCTCAGGCGCGCCGCAGGTGTTCATCGTGATGAGGCCCGCCGCGTTGGTGATCGGCATGGCGGCCAGCCCGACCGACGACGGCCAGATGCCCACCACCGCTTCAACCTTGTTGATCTCGATCAGTTTTTTCACGGCCAGTACCGCCGCATCGGGCTTGGTCTGGTCGTCTTCGGCGTACAGCTGTATCTGCCTGCCCGCCGCGCCGCCCGCTGCGTTGACTTCCGCAATGGCGATCTTGATGGCCTCCAGCATGGCAGGCCCGTACGGCCCGCCTACCCCGGTGATGGAATTGAGCGCGCCCAACCGGAATGGCGGCGCTGCCTGGGCCTGCGCCCAGGCCAGGCCGGGCACCGCGCCGGAGGCGGCAAGCGCGGCGCTGGCCGCGAGGAAATCGCGTCGGGAAAAATGAGTGGGCTGCGTCATGAAGGTTCCTTGCGGCGTGAACATCGTTGTTCAACTTCGAATAGCCGCCGGCGTGCGCGACGCCGGCGTCCCCTTGTGGCTTGGATGCAACTTCGGTACTGCCTGCTGCGGGTGTACGGTCTACGCGATCACCCCCCGGGCGCGCATGGCCGCGATACGGTCGTCGGATACGCCGAAGCGCCGCAGCACGTCGTCGGTGTGCTGGCCCATCAGCGGCGCCGCCGTGCGCAAGGCGCCCGGCGTCCGCGAGAATTTGGTGGGGATGCCGATGGTCTTCATGGTGCCCAGCACGGGATGGTCCAGCTCCTGCACCATGCCGCGCGCCAGATAGTGAGGGTCTTGCATGGCCTGTCCGAAATCATTGATGGGCCCGCACGGCACCGAGGCCCTTTCGCAGCGCGCGATCCATTCCGCGGCATCGGCGCGGGCGAACTCGGCTTCAAGGATGGGCTCCAGCTCGGCGATATGGGCCAGCCGGTCGGAGTTGGTCACGAAGCGCGGATCGGTAACCAGTTCGGGACGCTCCAGCACGTCGGTGCACAGGCGCTCCCAGGTGCGCTGGTTGGCGGCCCCGATCATGATGAAGCCCATGCGGGTGTCGAACGCCTGATACGGCGCGGACACCCGGTGCCGGCTGCCCGTGCCTTCCGGCACCGTGCCGTCGGCGAAGTAGGCGGCGGCCTCCCACACGAACCACGGCAGTCCGCATTCCGCCAGCGCGATGTCGATGTGCTGGCCTTCGCCCGTCTTCATCTGGTGGATGCAGGCGGCCAGGATGGCGTAGACCGCCGTCAGCCCCGCGCCCACGTCGTAGATGGCGATGCCGGACTTCAATGGCCTACCGCCTGCCTCGCCGGTCATGCTCATGATGCCGCTCATGCCTTGCGCCACCAGATCGAAACCGCCCTTGCCCGCGTAAGGCCCGGATTGGCCATAGCCGGAAATCGAGCAATACACCAGGCGCGGATTGATCCCCGAGAGCGTCTCATAATCCACGCCCAGCGACCGGGTCACGCCCACCCGGTAGTTCTCGACCACCACGTCGGCCCACCGCGCCAGGTCGTACAGCACCTCACGCGCCTCGGGGTCCTTCAAGTTCAGCGCGATGCCCTGCTTGTTGCGGTTGATCTGCGCAAAGCAGGTGGACTCCCCGTTCACATAGGGTCCCATCTCGCGGGAATCGTCGCCCGAGCCGGTCTTCTCGACCTTGATGACCTCGGCGCCCAGGTCGGCCAGCACCATCGTGCAATACGGGCCGGCCATGATCTGGGACAGATCCAGGATCTTGATGCCGGCCAGGGGGGATGCAGCTTGAGTCATGTCGGATCCGTCTTGGTTCAGTGGCCGGTCAGCGGCCGGTGAATGCGGGAACCTGCTTCTGCGCGAACGCCTCGCGGCCGCGCCGGTAATCTTCGGTGCCGAAGCACGCGTAGGCCTCGCGGCGCTCTGCATCGGTCAGCGGGCGGCCGGCGCGCAACTGGGCGGCGAAACGCTTGTGCCAGCGGTTCACCAGCGGCGCGGCGGCCGCAATACGGCGGGCCGTGGCATAAGCGTGTTCAACCACCTGCCCGTCGTCCACGACCCGGCTCAACAGGCCTTTGGACATGGCCTCGTCGGCGCCGAAGACATGGCCCTCCAGCAGGATCTCCAGCGCCCGGGTGGCGCCGATCACCGCGATCAGGTCCGCCAGTTCCTGGTGGTCGACGGTCAAACCGATCCGGTTGACAGGGATCCCGTACCGGCTGCTCCGCCCGGCGATCCGGATGTCGCACAACGCCGCCAGTTCCAGCCCGCCGCCCACGCATACGCCTTCGATGCAGGCCACCGTCGGGTGGCGCAGGTGCTTCAGCCTGTCCGTCATCGACAGCGTGAAGGCGGCATAGTCCGCCGCTTGCGCCGCACCATCGCGCTCGTCGCCAAAGCCCGCGATGTCGCTGCCCGCGCAAAACGCGCCGCCCGCGCCGCGCAGCACGACGCAGCGCACCCCGTCATCGGCGTCCAGCTCACCCATGAGGCGGCCGAACTCCCGGTACATGTCCAGCGTGAAGGCGTTGCGCTTGGCCGGGCGGTTCATCAGCACGGTTGCCACGCCGTCCGGTTCGCGGCTCAGGTCGATGCTCATGCCGCTTCCTCCAGCCGAAGGTCGGTGCCTTGCAGCACTACCCGTCCGTCCAGCGTCAATGTGGCGTCCGTGACGATGGTGTCGTAATGCGCCGCCGCCTTGACCGTGCCACCGATATAGGCGCTGGTGCCCAGCGCAAGCTGGATCGACCCGTAGACGGATTCATCCGACAGCATCGTGCCATCCAGTTGGCAGCGCGGGTTCATGCCCACCCCCAGTTCGCCCAGGTTGTAGACCAGCGGATCGTTGAAGCTGGCCAGCAGGTCGCGGAACTGGCGGGCCACTTCGCCCCCTTCGATCGCCACCGCCATCCCCTTCTCGATATGGATGCGCACCAGCTCGTCGCGGATCAGCGACACGCCGGGAATGCTGGCGTTCACCACGATCATGCCCTCGGCCGTTCCTTCCACCGGCGCCAGGCTGGACTCCAGGCAATACCCCGCCGAAATATCCGTCGTGTTCGCAAACCCGTGCAGCGCCCGCCCCCGGCGCCCGGCAATGCTCATCGTCACGTCGGTGCCCAGTTCGGTCGTCACCCGCGCCGTGTCCGCCCGCGTCAAGGCGTCCGCCAGTCCTTCGATCTGCGGACGCAAGGCATCGAAATCGGCCTCCCAGCCTTCGGCCAGGAAGAAGTCCGGCTGATGCGATTCCGGCAGGACGATCACGCCGACGCCAGCGCGGGTCGCCTGCTGGCGCGCGTCCGTATGTGCGGCATTGGCGCGGGTCAGCGCGATCACCAGGTCCGCGGCCTGCATGGCCTGGGCGACCACGGGCGACAATTGGCGGCCATGCCGTGCGGACCCCGCGATCTGCAACAGGTTCAAGCCCGCGCCCGCTTCGTCCACGGCGATGGCCAAGGGCTCGACGTTGTGACCGGTGTACAGGTCGTACAGCACCAGCACTTCCATTCCGGGCCGGGCGGCGCCCAGTTGGCTGACCACTTTGCGGGCGTTCTTCAGTTTCAACAGCGTGTGCATGCCAACCCCCTTTATGCCGCGTGTCGCGTGCGGGCATCGGCCGCTTGCTGGGCCTCTGCGACCGCGCGCTCAAGAATGTCCAGCCCGCGGGCGAGCTCGTCGTCCGTAATGCACAGGGGTGCCAGAAACCGGATAACGTTGCCGTGAAAGCCCGCTTTCACCAGGATCAGCCCGCCTTGATAGGCCGCCTGCACGATCTGTGCGGCCAGGTCGCCGGCCGCCTCGTGCCCCATCTTGTCCCGGACCACTTCGAACGCCACCATGGCGCCCAGGCCGCGCACGTCGCCCACGATGCCGAAGCGCGAAGCCCACGCCGCAAAGCGTTCACGCACCCGTGCGCCTACGTCGCGAGCGCGGGCCGGGTAGTCTTCGCGCCGCATGACCGCAATCGTCGCCAACGCCGCGGCGCAGGCCAGCGGATTGCCACCATAGGTACCGCCCAATCCGCCCACTTTGGGCGCGTCCATCAGGTCGGCGCGACCCACTAGCGCGGCAATGGGCAGCCCGCCCCCCATCGACTTGGCCATGGTGTAAAGATCGGCCTCGATGCCGGCATGCCCGGTGGCGAACCATTCGCCGGTGCGGCAAAAGCCCGACTGGATCTCGTCGGCAATCAGAACGATGCCGTGCTGCGTGCAGTACGCCCGCAGCGCTTGCAGGAAGGCCGGCGGCGCATCATGGAAGCCGCCCTCGCCCTGGATGGGTTCGATGATCACGGCCGCCAGTTGTTCGGGCGTGATCTCGGTTTCGACCAGCCTGCGGAACGCATCGAACGCCGCCTGGGCGCATTCCGCCTCGCTCACGCCCGAGCGGTACCGCACGGGGAACGGCGCACGGTACACCTCCGGGGCAAAGGGGCCAAACCCGCTTTTATAGGCCGGCGCCTTGGCCGTCAGAGACAGCGCCATGTAGGTGCGCCCATGAAAGGCGCTTTCGAATGCCACCACCGCTTGCCGGCCCGTCGCGCGCCGCGCCACCTTGATCGCGTTTTCCACGGCTTCCGCGCCCGTCGTCTGCAGCATGGCCTTCTTGGGCCAGTTGCCGGGCACCAGATCGATCAGCGCTTCGGCCAATTCGATATAGCCCGGGTACATGACGATGTTGAAGCAGGTGTGCAGATAGCGTTCGGCCTGTGCCTGCACCGCCGCAACCACCTCGGGATGGGCGTGCCCCACGTTCAGGGTGCCGATGCCACCGGCGAAATCGATGAAGGCATTGCCATCCAAGTCGGTCAGCGTCGCGCCCGCCGCACGTTCCGCAAATACCGGCGGGCCGTTGGCCACGCCCGCCGCCACGGCGGCATTGCGCCGCCCCAGGTAAGCCTGGCACTGCGGGCCAGGAAGTTGAGATGACTGCACGGCGTCTTTCATTGCCCTGGGCTCCTTGGATGCGTGGGTAAGCCGACGAAGTGAAGTCACTATATTCTTGTGCGTTTTATTGTGTCAACGACAATTTACAATTTCGCATTCTTGATTGTGCACAATCTTGAGTTCAAAATAATGCTATGCTTCCCGCGACTCAATCCAGGTGCCTCCATGCCCACTAAACGCGCCAATCCCCCCTCTGACGCCGCCACGACAGAACAGCGCAAGGCGGCCTCGACCCACGAGGTCATCCGCGACCTGCGGGAACGCATTGCCTCGCAGGCTTTGCTGCCGGGCACCCGCGTGCCCGAAGAGGATCTGGCCCAGGCCTACGACATCCCGCGCGCCAAAGCGCGTGAAGTGCTGGCCACGCTGGAAGACCGCGCGCTGGTTGAACGGGTTCCCAATAAAGGCGCCGTCGTCGCCCTCGTCGACATGGAAACCACGTATCGGCTTTATCAGGTGCGCGAAGCGCTGGACGGCTTGGCCGTGCGGCTGGCGATCGCCAATGCCACGCCTGCCGATTGGGAGGCCATGCAGGCCCTGCTGGGCGAACCCTTCGAACAAAGCCTGAAGAACGGCGACATCGAGGCCCACGTGGCCACGATCGAACAGTTTCGCAATCACGTCAAAGAGCTGGCGGGCAACCCCGTGCTCAGCGACATGATCGAACGCATCTACGACCGCACCCGCGTGTCGATGCGCCGCGTGGCGTTGCTACCGGGCCGTTCAGAGATGGGAATCAAGCAATACCGCGCCCTGCTGGACGCGATGGTTCGCGGCGACGCCGACGAAGCCGAGCGCTGCGTGCGCGAACTGAATGCCAGCGCCCGCGAGTACATCGAGCGCTACAAGAACTACGTAATTTAAGCGGTGCGGGCGGGAGGCCAGCCGTGGCTGACCCGCCCGGGCCAGGCGCCGCGCCTCAGGGCGAAGCCGGCGTGTCGTAGTTGTTCAGCTTCACGCCCGACACGCCGCCCACGCTGGGCGATGCCGCCGGCGCGGGCGCGTTGCCCGACGCCGCAGCCGGGGCGGGCGGCACGTCAGGCGCTGCCGTCGGGGCGATCGCTTCCGGCACCGGGGCCGTCTCAGCCTCGGCAGGCGCCGGGTTGGCGGCTCGGCGCGCACGCTTGGCATCGTCCGCGCGTGCCACCATGGCCGTCAGTTCGGTCGCCAGTGACGCTGATTTGCCGTTGCTGGCCCAGTCGGCAGCGCTCTGCCCTTTCAGGTCGCGCGTGGTCACATCGGCGCCCGACTTCACCAGCAGGTCCACCATTTCTTTGTTGCCGCCCAATGCCGCCATCATCAGCGGCGTCTCGCCCCCGGGAGCCGGTGCATTGACGATGGCCTTTTTCGACAGCAGCAGGCGCGCCATCTCCATTTGCCCTTTCGATGCCGCATAGTGCAGCGGCGTCCATCCCAGCCGATTGACCTGCGCCCCGCGGGCGATCAACGTCTTCGCCCGCTCGGTCTGGCCAGCGATCGCTAGGTACATCAGCGGCGTCTCGCCCGCCGGGTTCTCGGCGTTCACATCGGTGCGCTTGTCCGCGGCGATCACGTCAAACACCTTCCAGGCGCCATCCACCACCGCGCGCATCAGCGCAGGCTGGCCGTTCTTGTAGCGCACGTTGGGATCGGACCCGTGGGCCAGCAGGTCTTTGATGTCGTCCGGATAGTCATTGGCAACGTAGACCCACCAGTCGCCAGGGTTGGCCGCATGCGCCATCGGCGCCGCCAGCCCAACCGCCAGGGCCAACAGCGCTCCCCGGCAACGCGACAACAGAAAGTGACGGGCGGTCGGGGCTTGGGCGGTCATGGCTATCCTAGGAATCAGATTGAATAATCAGGTTTAACTTATTTCTTTATCTTATTGAAAAGACGGAAGAAATTGTCGGTGGATGCTTGCGCCACTTCGGCCACGGTGATGCCTCTAAGGTCGGCGATCTTCTCGGCTACGTGGATCACCTTGGACGGGTCATTGAGCTTGCCCCGATATGGCACGGGCGCCAGATACGGCGAGTCCGTCTCGATCAGCAGGCGGTCCAGCGGCACCTTGCCGGCCACCTCATGCACCACCTGGGCGTTCTTGAACGTGACGATGCCCGACAGCGAGATATAGAAATTCTGGTCCAGCGCGGCCTGCGCCACTTCCCAACTCTCGGTAAAGCAGTGCATGACGCCGCCCACTTCCGACGCGCGCTCTTCCTGCAGCACGCGCACCGTGTCCTCGGCAGACGCACGCGTATGGACGATCAGGGGCAGCCCGGTGTCGCGGGCGGCGCGGATATGGCGGCGGAAGCGCTCGCGCTGCCAATCCAGCGGTTCGGACAGGCGGTAGTAGTCCAGGCCGGTCTCGCCGATGGCCACGACCTTGGGGTGTTCGGACAGCCGGACCAGTTCTTCCGGCGACGGATCAGGCGTGTCCTCGTAATCGGGGTGCACGCCCACCGAGGCCCACAGGTTCGCCTGCGGTTCGACCAGTGCCATCAGCCCAGGCCACTCGGGCATGTTGACACTGACCACCAGCGCGTGGGTCACCTGGTTGGCGGCCATCCGGTCAAGAATGGCCGGCAGATCAGCCGCCAGCTCCGGAAAATTCAAATGACAGTGGGAATCGACGTACATGTTTTGACTACAGAAAAAGCCGCGGCGCCCCAACCCGTTGCCGGGCGAATCGCCGCTGGATCAGGGACTTACGCTTGGCAGGATAGCACCACGCGTTGCAGGGTAGCGTGCGCGAACAGCTTGGCGTTCAACGGATGAGTGGCCAGCGCGCGCTGGCGCGTCAGCCAGCGCGCGGCTTCGGCCACGCGGGCGCGGTCCATGCGTGCGGCGACCTGGGCAACGCCCGTGGCCAACGCCGGAAAGTACCGCACCGGCGCACCCGCGTTGGCCAGCATCAGGTCGGTGTACACGCGTTGCAGCGCGTCGATCCATTCACTGGCCGGCACCTTCTCCAGCGATTCGGCCAAGGTGCCCACGTCGGGCGAATGCCCCTGGGCCAGCGGGCCGATCAGCTGTGACAACCACGGTGGACAAGCAGTGTCGCCCGCTTGCGCCAGGCGCAACGCGGCCAGCGGCGCGCCGCCTGCCGCCGCCAGCCATTCGCGCGCGGGCTCAACGTTCTGCGCGCGCAACCATTGCAGCGCGGTGTCCGGGTCCGGCGCCGGCAGGGGCAAACGCCGGCATCGCGACACCAGGGTCGGCAGCAGGCGATCCGGGGCGTCCGCCACCAGCAGGAAAACCGTATGGGGCGGCGGCTCTTCCAGCACTTTAAGCAAGGCGTTGGACGACACCACGTTCAGCGCATGGGCCGGATACAGCAGCGCCACGCGCCAACCACCGCGGTGCGTCGCGGTATTGAACCAGGACTCCAGCGAACGGATCTGGTCGATGCGGATTTCCTTGGACGGCGCGCGCTTGGCGGGGCCGACAGCAGGTTCGGCATCTTCAGCCGGCTCGGCGGCGTCCGCCCCCTCTTCCACCGCCACGGCTTCGGGCCGGATGCGGCGCAAGTCGGGGTGGTTGCCGCTGGCGAACCAGGCACAGGCGGCGCAATGGCCGCAGGCCAGCCCATTCTCGGGCGTTTCGCACAGCAGGCTGGCGGCCGCGGCAATCGCGAAATCCAGCTTGCCAATGCCGGCCAGGCCGTGCACCAGCCAGGCGTGGGCGAAACGGTCGCGGTTGCCCAGCCAGGCCCGCGCCGTGTCCATCTGCCAAGGCAGGAATTGGGGTGCGCTCATGCCGGCACGGCCAGGAGCGCACGCAGCCCAGCCTCCAGTTCCGTGCGGATCTGGTCGATGGACTGCGTGGAATCCACGATATGGATGCGGCCGGGGTCGGCTTTGGCACGAGCATGATAGGCCTGGCGGGTACGCTCGAAGAACTCGGCGCCCTCGCGCTCGAATCGGTCAGGTTCGCGGGCATCGGCCAGACGGGCGCGAGCCACCTCCAGCGGGACGTCAAACAGCCAGGTGCGGTCGGGTTGCCCCGCCTGCATCCAGTCTTCAAGCACGGCGATGCGCGCGGCGCCCAGGCCCCGTCCGCCGCCCTGATAGGCGTAGGTGGCGTCGGTATAGCGGTCGCATACCACCCAGGCCCCGCGCGCCAGCGCCGGTTCGATCACCTGGCTGGCATGCTCGCAGCGGGCCGCGAACATCAGCAAGGTCTCGGTATCCAACCCCATCGTGTCCGTCAACACCAGGGCACGCAGCTTCTCGCCTAGCGGCGTGCCGCCCGGTTCGCGCGTGGACACCACTTCCACGCCTTGCGCGCGCAAAAAGTCCGCAATCCAGACGGTGTGCGTGCTCTTGCCCGCGCCGTCCACGCCCTCCAGCGTAATGAAGCGTCCGCGTGAGGTCATTGATCTTGTCCTTGTGCTGTTTCGGAATCGGTTTCGGGGCTTGCGCCGGCAGCCGGGCCGGCATCGGCGGGCGCGGCTGCGGGGGCACTGGGCGCCCCGGCAGGCGTGGGCGCGGGCGCCGGCGCCGGCACGGCGGTCGGGCGCGTGGTCTGCCCCTGCCCCAGAATGTAGCGGGAGACGTTGCGGTTATGCCCCGACAGGTTTTCGGCGAATTCGCTGGTCCCGTTGCCGCGCGAAACGAAGAACAGGTATTTGTGCTGCTCGGGCTGCACCGCAGCAAGCAAGGCCGCCCGGCCCGCGGCGGCGATCGGCGTCGGCGGCAGGCCCGGACGCGTGTACGTGTTCCAGGGCGTATCGGTCTGCAAGTCGCGCTTGCGGATGCGTCCCTGGTAATTCTCGCCCATGCCGTAGATGACGGTGGGGTCGGTCTGCAACAGCATGCCGATCTTCAAGCGGTTGGTGAACACGCCGGATACGCGCCGGCGGTCCGGGCCGTGGCCGGTTTCCTTTTCAATGATGGACGCCAGCACCAGCGCTTCGTAAGGCGTGGCCACCGGCAGGCCGGACTGGCGCTTGGCCCACGTGTCCTGCAGGATGCGCTGGCCCTCCTGATAGGCGCGGCGCAGCAGATCGTAGTCGGTGCTGCCGGGCGTGAAGATATAGGTATCAGGGAAGAACATCCCTTCGGGATGCGTGATGTCCGACCCCAGCCGCTCCATCAGCGCTTCATCGCTGGTGTCGCCCAAGGTCTGCTTGACGTCCGGATGCTCACGCAGCGCCTGGCGGATCTGGCGGAAGGTCCAGCCTTCCAGGAAAGTGATCTGGCGTTGGGTCATGTCGCCGCGCGCCAGGCGTTCCAGCAGCAACCAGGGGGTATCGCCATTGATGGCCTGGTATCCCCCCGCCTTCATCAGCTTGTCTTGCTCAGTCAGGCGGGCCATCCAGACAAAACCTGGCTCCCACATCGGCACGCCGACCGCATTGAGCGCGCGCGCGACCGTACGCGGGCTGCTGCCCGGGTCCACTACAAAATCGATCCTGTCGGCCGGTAAATGCATGGGCCGGTGCATCCAGCTCCATGCGGCGCCCACGGCTGCCGCGGCGGCAATCACGATAAGCAGGAATGACCACAAGACGTAAAAACGGAGTCGCTTCTTCATAAGTCCCAGAAGTTTAATGGATCAGGCGGACCTGTCGCGGCAAAAGAGGGGTCGGAATGCGCGGCACAGCCCTGCGCCTGTCGGGGGCTTGGTGCTTGCACAGGGGGAAGGCGGCTATCATCTGCTCTTTGATGACGCGATAACACCGCCGCCATGCACGCTTTCTATGCTTCGATCCCCGTCCGCCCCGAAGGTTGCGCGCAATGCGCCCCGCTGGAAGATTTTGTGGTTTTCAGCGCGTCCGGCGCCGATGCCCTGACCTTCCTGCACGGCCAACTGACGCAAGACGTCACCGGCCTGCCCGCCGACGCCGCCCGCCTGGCGGGCTACTGCACCGCCAAGGGCCGCCTGCTGGCCACACTTGTCATGTGGCGTGCGGCCCCCGGCGCGGATGATGCCCCGCAACTCTATGGCCTGGTCCGCCAGGACCTGTCGCAAGCGTTGATCAAGCGCCTGTCGATGTTCGTGCTGCGCGCCAAGGTCAAGCTGGCCCCCGC
>NZ_DBHKZA010000122.1:0-11132 GCF_057314935.1 Achromobacter sp. | reverse complement strand
TAGATGAAGCGGCCTTTCTCGCCCACTTCTCCGCTCATCTTGGGCTTGAAGCCCTGGGCCAGCAGGCGTTCCAGATCGGCGTCGTAGCTTTCAGTCCAGTAGGCCACGTGCTGCAGGCCGGTGCGGCCGGCTTGCAGGAAGTCGCGATACATGGACGGCACGTCGTTGCGCGTCTGGATCAGCTCCACCTGCACGAAACCCGAGTTGGCCAGCGCCACCGAGTTGTGCGGCTCGTGGCGGGCGCCGTCGTACTGGTAATTCACGATCGGCACGCGCGGGTTGTAGTACCAGGGGCCCACGCCCAGCGTGGTGCTCCAGTAGTCCATGGCAGCTTCGATGTCGTGCACCACATAACCGAGTTGGCGGATTTCGCCCAGGAAACGACTCATGATGGATCTTTATGAAAAAGTTGGCTGAATAGGCGAGGCGCTCGCGGCAGGCATTGGGCGCCCGCCGCGTCGCATCACAGGAAACCGATCGAGAACCAGGGGAAGGCGGCGACGACAATCAGCCCGACCAGCAGCGCGGCGATGTAGCCCCAGATCGGGCCGATGCCCTCGTTGGGGTCGACGCGGCTGATGGCGCAGGCGCCGTAATAGCCCACGCCGAAGGGCGGCGCGAACAGGCCGATGCCCATGGCGAAGATGACGACCATCGCGTAGTGCACTTCGTGCACGCCGGCCTGCACCGCGATCGGGAACAGCAGCGGCCCGAACAGCACGATGGCGGGAATGCCTTCCAGCACGCTGCCCAGGATGATGAAGGCGACGATGGACACGGCCAGGAAACCGTAGCTGCCGCCGGGCATGCCGGCCATCAGGCGGGCCAGGTCGCCCGAGAAGCCCGATTGCGTCAGCGCCCAGGCCATGGCGGTGGCGCAGCCCACGATCAGCATGATGGCGCCGGACAGGGAGGCCGTTTCGATCAGCATGGGCCGCAGGCGCGCCCAGTCGAAACGCCGGTAGATCAGGATGCCGATCACGGCGGAATACACGATGCCGATGGTCGATACCTCGGTGGCCGTGGCCACCCCTTCGACGACGGCGGCGCGGATCACGAAGGGCAGGGCGACGGCGGGCAGGGCGATGACGAAGAAGCGGCCGATTTCCTTCGCGCTGAAACGTTGCGCCAGGCTCAGGTCTTCCTTGCGGTAGCGCCACCACACCACTGAACACAGCGCCAGGCCGAGCACCACCGCGGGCAAGAGGCCGCCCGTGAACAGCGCGGCGATCGATACGCCGGTGACTGACCCGATCGTGATCAGCACGATGGACGGCGGGATGGTTTCGGTCTGCGCGCCGGTGGCCGACAACAGCGCCACCAGGTCGCCCGGCTTGGCGCCGCGCTTCTGCATTTCCGGGAACAGCACGGGCGCGATGGCCGCCATGTCGGCGATCTTCGACCCCGAGATGCCCGACACCAGGTACATGGCGCCGATCAACACATAGGACAGGCCGCCGCGCACGTGGCCCAGCATGCTGGCCAGGAACTGGATCATGGCGCGCGCCATGCCCGTCATCTCGATCAGCGACCCCAGGAAGATGAAGAGCGGCACCGCCAGCAGCATCAGGTGCGACATGCCTTCGTCCAGCCGGCCGACCATGACTTCCATCGGCGTGTTGGTGGTCAGCGCCAGATAGGAGAACGTCGCCAGCGCGAATGAGAACGCGATGGGCACGCCCGAGAACACGGTGGCGGCCACGATGCCGACGAAAAAGATCACCAGGTTGATCTTGCCCAGCCCCTTGAAGAGCGGCTGCGCCAGCCAGAAAAGGGCCACGACCACGGCTACTCCCACCAGCGCCATCAGCACTTGCGGCAGCGGCTGGGTGCGCAGCAGGCGCAGCACGGCCACCACGGCCATCAGGCCCATGCCCACCGGAATGGCTGACGCGCGCCATGCATTGCTGAGTTCCAGCGCCGGGGTGATGATGAAGTGTTCTTCGTGGGCGTACTCGATGGCAGGCGCCAGGATCAGGATCAGGAACGCCAGCGACGCGGCCAGCGCCACGGTTTCCAGCTGCGCGCGGCGCGCAGGGCTGACGTTGTTGACCAGCGCCGTCATGCGCATGTGCTCGCCGCGCCGCAAGGCCACGACGGCGCCCAGCATCGACAGCCACAGGAACAGGATGGAGGCGAGCTCGTCGGACCAGACCAGCGGGCTATGGAACGCGTAGCGTGCGACCACGCCGGCGAACAGCACGAAGATCTCGATCAGGACGATGGCGGCGGCGGCGTGCTCGACCACACAGCCCAGCGCGCTGTCCAGCGCGCTGGCGGCCCGGCGCAGGGGATTGGCCGGCAGCACCGGGGCCGCGGCGTGGGGGGCGGACAGGGAGGACATGGCGCGACCTCAGGCCAGCTTGCCGACGCTTTGTTCCAGCAGCGACCAGGCCTCGTTGCCGAAGCGGCCTTGCCATTCCTTGTAGAAGCCGGCGGTGCGCAACTGTTCGCGGAAACTGTCGGCGGCCGGCTGGTTGAAGAGCAATCCCTTGGCTTCCAGATCGGATTGCACCGAGGCGTTGAGCTTCTTGATGTCTTCGCGTTGCGCCAGGCCGGCTTCGTTGATGCCGCGGGCGACGACGGTCTTCAGGTCTTCCGGCAGGCCCTCCCACATGCGGCCGTTGGCGATGAACCAGTAGCCGTCCCAGATGTGGTTGGTCAGCGAGCAGTATTTCTGCACTTCGTAGAGCTTGGCGACCTGGATGATGGGCAGCGGATTCTCCTGCGCGTCCACCACCCTGGTCTGCAAGGACGAATACACCTCGCTGAACTGCAGGCTGGCGGGCGCGGCGCCCAGGCCCTTGAACATGGAGATGGGCAGCGAACTGACCGGCACGCGGATCTTCAGGCCGTTCATGTCGGCGGCGGAAGCGACAGGCGCCTTGCTGCTGGTGGTCTGGCGAAAGCCGTTGTCCCACATCTTTTCAAACGCGTAGAGCTTGCGCTGCGCAATGGCGGCGCGCACGTGCGCCCCGAGCGCGCCGTCCATGGCGCCCCAGACCTGGTTGTAGTCCTTGAACGCGAAGCCCACCGCGTTGATGGCGGCCACCGGCACCAGCGTGGCGATGACCAGCGCCGACGGCGTGAAGAAGTCGATGCCGCCCGAGCGCACTTGCGCCAGCATGTCGGTGTCGCCGCCCAACTGGTTGTTCGGGAAAATCTTGATGTCCACGCGGCCGTTGCTTTCCTTCAGGATGCGTTCGGCGGCCTCCTGGGCGCGGATGTTCAGCGGGTGGGTCACCGGCAGGTTGTTGCCGTACTTGAGCGTGTAATCGGCCGCGCGGGCGATCAGCGGGAATCCGCCAGCCAGGGCCACGGCGGGAACGGCGCAAAGGCGGCGCAGGGCACTGCGGCGTGTCAGCAGCTTCATGGTTGTCTCCATAATCGTATTTATGATGTTTTTTGATGTGCCACAAAAACGCCAATCCCATGCGGCAGTGTGGACAATAGTGAATAGGCAGTATCATCGTCAAACCCCATTCATGATGGTTTTTGATGTGAATAAAGCCGCTCCCGAACGCAAGCTCGCCCGCTTGGCCGACGTGGCCGCGCGTGCCGGCGTGTCTACCGCCACGGCCGACCGCGTGCTGAACCGCCGGCCCGGGGTGCGCGCCAACACCGCGCAAAAGGTCTTCAAGGCCGCCATCGAACTGGATTACCTGCCCGAACAGGAATTGGGCGCCGCCGCTCCGGCGGAACCGATGCGGCTGGTGTTCCTGCTGCCGCGCGGCAGCAACCGCTACCTGCGCATGCTGGGTGACACCGTCAGCTATGCGCATGAGCACTTCGGGCCGCTGAACGCCAAGTGCCAGATCGAATACGTGGAAAGCTTCAACCCCGACGCCCTGGCCCAGGCGCTGGCCAAGCATGGCAAACGGGCCGACGGCATCGCCTTCATGGCGCTGGAGCACCCGGTGGTGCGCGAAGCCGTCAACACGTTGGCGCAGCAGGGCGTGCCGACGGTCACGCTGATTTCCGATCTGGCCAACAGCGCGCGCACGGCCTATGTGGGGCTGGACAACCGCGCCGCGGGCCGCACGGCCGGGTACCTGATCGCGCGCTTCATCGGGTCGCGCGCGGCGCATGTGGCGCTGATCGCCGGTTCGCGCCATTACCGCGCTCATGAAGAGCGCGAAAGCGGCTTCTTGCAGCTGTATGCCGAACAGTTCCAGGCCATGCAGGTGGTGGACCTGCGCGAAGGCTATGACGACGCCCAACGCAACTACGAGCAGACGCGCCAGTTGCTGGAGCAATATCCCAATCTGGCGGGCATCTACAACATCGGCGGGGCGTCCGACGGGGTGGCGCGTGCGCTGAAAGAGGCGGGCCAGCAGCACCGGGTGGTCTTCATTGGCCACGGCTTGACGCCTGACACCCGGTCGTTGCTGATCGACGGCACGATGGACGCCGTCATCACGCAAAGCCCGATGGAAGCGTTGATGAGCTGCGTGCGCATCTTCTGCAACCTGCGCGACAAGCGAAGCCCGATGAACGGCGTGGAACTCGCGCGCAGCCAGGTGATTTTTCGCGAGAACCTGCCGTAGTTCGAGCGGGTTCGCCGCAGTCCCTGTCGCGCGTCGTGGCCCGCCCGCCGTGGTCTGGCGTGGCCAGCCTTGGTCCGACGCCTTCCGGCGTGCATTGCGTTAATGCATTTATCGCTTGCGTATTAACTGCCTAGGCAGATAAACTTCGGAAATCGACCTGCAGCTGCTTGAAGGCAACCATGTCCCCCGTCAAACCTACCGTGCTGGACCGCTTCCATACCGGCGAACTCGGCTTCATGGTGACGTCGGTGCGCAACAGCATCCACGAGGCCCTGGAACGCGAATTGGCCCCGTTCGAACTCACCACGCCGCAGTACGTGGTGCTGAACTGTCTGGCCAAAGGCTGGGGCCGAACGCTTAGCGACTTTTGCCGGGTGCTGGCGTACGACTCGGGCGCCATGACCCGTTTGCTGGACCGCATCGTGGCCAAGGGATTCATTCGCCGCGTGGAAAACGAAGCCGATCGGCGCAGCTATCTGATCGAACTGACCGAGCAGGGGCAGGCCGCGTTGCCGCAGGCGCTGGCCGCGGCTGAGGTCGCCATGCAGCGTCTGCTGGCCGGGTTTTCGGAGGGCGATGCCGAGATGTTGCACAAGCTGTTATCGCGGTTGCTCGTCAATGCTGCAGCGGACTGACACCACCAGCCCGCTTTTTTTTTAATCATTTATCTGCCTAGGCATATACAGCCTGGGCATAGACAAACGTTTGCCACGCCCGCCATGAGAGCTACCCAACCTGCGGTTCCGCCCGCCTTGCTGATGACGATCGGTGCGCTGACCTTCGTCGATTTCCTGCAGAACGGCATGGTCACGTTTGCCGCCGCGCCCATCATGGGCGAGATCGGCGCCAGCCCCGAGGAATACACGACCGTCGCGGTCATCTACGCCTGCGTCGCGGTGGTGCTGATTGCGCTTCAAGGGTGGCTGGTGCATCACCTGGGTTTGCGCCGATACCTGCTGGCGTCTCTGGGTGCCGCGGGGGTAGGCGCGGTGGTGTGCGCGTTGTCGCTGAGCGTAGCGGGCTTTCTGCTGGGCAGGGTGCTGATGGCCACGGGGTGCGCCGCCATGTTGACCTCGTCGCGGCTGACCGTGAACCTGATCCCGCCATGCCCTGCGCGGTTTCAGGGCATCAAGGCGCTGGCGACGGGGCTGTGCACGGGTACGGCGCTGGCGCCCTGGCTGGCGTCGCTGGCTGTCGAGCACGACGGTTGGCCGCTGATGTTCTGGCTGGTGGCGGTGCTGTCGGTGCTGGCGATGGTCCCGGTCGCATGCTCCATGCCGGGCAAGGAAGGCGGCGCCACGGTGGCCGGGCAGGCACGCTTCGCGCCGATCGCCGCACTGGGGCTGGGCAGCTTCCTGGTGCTGCATGCCTTGCAGCGGTCCTACTACGACTTTTTCAGCGACCGTCATCTGCTTGTGCTGTTCGCGTTGGCGGGGCTGGCCGCGCTGGCGTATTTCGTGTGGTCGGAAACGCGCACCGGCGCGCCGCTGCTCAAGTTGGGCGGCATGAAAGAGGTGCGCTTCCTGAGCGGCCTGGCGCTCTTCATGTTCTGCTATCTGATGCTGGGCGCCAATGGCTATCTGGTGCCCCTGATGCTGCAGCGCGCGCTGGGCCATTCCTGGGCCAACACGGGCGTGTTCTTTGCGATGGGGCTGGGGGCCGGCGTGCTGACGTTTGTGGTGATGTCGCAGTTGCTTGCCCGCTGGCCGTCGCCGCGCAAGTTTTTCGTGGCGGGGTTCCTGGCCCTGGCGGCGTTCGGCGTCCTGATGTCGCGCCTGTCGCCCACGGCGGACGCCTGGACGGACGTGTTGCCCGCGCTGGCCTGCTACGGCGTGTTCATCATGATCGTCATGCCCGCCACGGCGATGAACACCTTCGCGGGATTGACGCACGACCCTGCCGTCTTCGCGCATGCGCAGCAAGTCAAGAACATGCTGGCGCAGGTCGGACAGGCACTTGGCATCATGCTGGCGACCGTGGGGCAGCAGTGGCTGACGTCCGAACACTACAACGTGCTGCAAGAGAGCATCGCCACGGGCAACGCCAATTTCGAAGCGGCCAAGGCGCAACTCAGCGCCGTGTACGCCACGGTGGCGGATCCCGCGCAGGCGCAGCAGATGGCCATGGCGCAGATCTCGCAAATGCTGAATCAGCAATCGGTGCTGTTGGCGAATCTGGATCATTTTCGCGGGCTGGCCGTGCTGGCGTTGGCAGGCGTGGCGGTCAGCCTGACGCAGCGGGTGTTCCGGTAGGCCGTGGCGTCAATTGCCTTCCAATTGGCCGATCACCTGGCGCGCCACGTCGGCCAACGCCAGGCCGCCATCCATCGCGGCGCGTTGCAGGCGTTCATGCGCGGCTGGCTCGGTCAGGCCGTAATGGCTGATCAGCAGCAGCTTGGCGCGATCGATGCGCTTTTTTTCGTCCAGGGCGCCGCGCACGGCGTTCAGCGCGTCGTCGGTGCGCTGCAGGCGCAGCGTCTGTTCACGCATCATGTCCAGGATCGACCGCTCCAGTTCATTGCCCAGGCCGTCCGAGGGAGGCGTATCCACGATGCGGCTTTGCACGCGGAACAGCATGCTGGGCGCGCGGCCGCTGGCATGGTCGGCATAGCGGCTTAACAGCAGGCGGCGGTCGTTCAGCTCTTGGCGGGTTTCGGCGATGCGCCGGTTGCATTGCAGGGCCAAAGCTTCGGCCAGCAGGCTCTCGACTTCGCGCATGGCATCGATGCGCGCCGTGCTCAGGTTAAACCACAGCTCGGCCAGTGTGCTATCCACAGGTCGTGCGCTATCGGTGCGCTGCGCCATGTCGCGCATCCGCTGCAGCGGCGGGTCTTGTTGCTGGAGTTCGGCCCAGCATTGCAGCGCGGCGCCCTCCGCATAGTGCGCATAGGTATCGAAGCTGCGCCGCTGGTTGGCCGCTAGGCCCAGCATGCGCGCTTTTTGAGTGTCGGTGAAGCATCCGGCCGTAAAGCCCGTCACGCCGCAGGCGCGTTCCTGGCCGCTCGATTCCTTGCCCTGCATGAAGTTCAGCAGCGCCACCAGGATGCGGGTAACGCCGGGATCCAGCGCCAAATCGGCCGCTTCGAAGACGACGGCCAGCAGGCTGCCGATCACCTGGGTGAAGCGGGAATCGGCGTCTTCGACGGGCACGGATCGGTCGCGGACCTGGCGGCGCAACGCGGGCAGCTCATCCAGGCGGAACAGGGCAAAGGCGATGCAGTTGAGCAAGCGCGCGCGGCCGCTGCCTTGCGCGGGGTCGGCGGCCTGGCCGTCCAGGAACGGGCGTGACTGCGCCTCGACGCTTGCAGCGTCCTGGCTTAGCCCGGCCAGGGCCTGTTGCAGGCGGCCTGGCGGGCTGCACAGCGTCAGGTTGGAGTAGCCGCGCTCTTTTTGCAGCACGTGCACCAGCGCGCTGATGCGCACCACCAATTCGCAGGTGCCCGCCAGGGCTTCCAGGTCCAGGAGTTCGCTACGCCGGGCGGCCAGCAGGAAGCGCAACGGCGGTGGCAGGTGACGTTCGGCCATGGCAGGTCAGGCGATTTCCACGGCGTCGCCGGCAAGGCGTGCGTGCCAGGTGCGCAGCCGCTGCTCGGGATACTGTACGCAGGTGCCGTCGGCTAGCCGGAAGTGCTGCTTGTAAAGCGGCGAGGCCACGACCAGTTCGCCACCGATATGGCCGACCAGGCCGCGGCCGATGACGTTCGCGCCCGATTTCGGGTCGCGGTTTTCGATGGCGTACAAGTCGCGGCCTTCGGCGCCGGGCAGGTAGAACAAGGCGATCTGCTCGCCGTCCACCAGCACGACGACACCAGACTGGGCCACCAGGTCCTGCCGCGTGCAGACGGGACGCCAGGGGCGGGATGGGGCGGGGGCGTTCATCAGGCGATCTCCTCTGCGATGGGGATGACGCGCGAGGGCGCGCGCGCCGGGGCAGGGCGGGGCTGGCCGCGTTCCTGCACGAACCGGATGTCGGGGTCGCCGCCGCGGTCGTTCACGAAGGTACGGAAGCGCTTGAGCTTTTCCGGGTCGTTCAGCGCGTTGGCCCACTCGCATTCGTAGCGGTCCACCACCAATTGCATCTGGGCGTCCAGTTCCGCGCACAGGCCCAGGCTGTCGTTCAGCACCACGTCCTTCAGATACGCCAGGCCGCCCTCCAGCGATTCGCGCCAGACGGACGTGCGCTGCAGCTTGTCGGCCGTGCGGATGTAGAACATCAGCACGCGGTCGATCGTGCGGATCAGCGCGGCGTCATCCAGATCGGTGGCGAACAGTTCGGCGTGGCGCGGGCGCATGCCCCCGTTGCCGCACACGTACAGGTTCCAGCCGTTTTCGGTGGCGATCACGCCGATGTCCTTGCTTTGCGCCTCGGCGCACTCGCGCGTGCAGCCCGACACCGCGAACTTCAGCTTGTGCGGCGAGCGCAGGCCCTTGTAGCGGTGCTCGATGTCCAGCGCCATCTGCACGCTGTCCTGCACGCCGTAGCGGCACCAGGTGCTGCCCACGCAGGACTTCACGGTGCGGGTGGACTTGCCGTAGGCGTGGCCGGTCTCGAAGCCGGCGGCGATCAGCTCGGCCCAGATGTCGGGCAGTTCATGCAGTTGCGCGCCGAACAGGTCGATACGCTGGCCGCCGGTGATCTTGGTGTAGAGCTGGTACTTCTTGGCCACCGCGCCGATGGCGATCAGGCCGTCGGGCGTGATCTCACCGGCGGGAATGCGCGGCACCACCGAATACGTGCCGTTCTTCTGCATGTTCGCCATGAACGTGTCGTTGGTGTCTTGCAGCGGCACCAGGTGCGGGTCCTGGATGGGGCGGTTCCAGCACGACGCGAGGATGGAGCCGACCGCTGGCTTGCAGATGTCGCAACCCACGTGCCCCTTGCCATGGCTGGCCAGCAGGGCCTCGAAGGTCTCGATGCCGCCTACGCGCACGATGGCGTACAGCTCCTGGCGGGTATAGGCGAAATGCTCGCACAGGCTTTTGTCCACGGCGACGCCGCGGCTGGCCAGTTCGTGTTCCACCACCTGCTTGAGCAGGCTGGCGCAGCCGCCGCAGCCCGAGGCCGCCTTCGTGCAGCGTTTGACGCCGGCCAGATCGGAGCAGCCGCCGTCGATGGCGGCGCTGACCGCGCCCTTGCTCACGTTGTGACAGGAACAAAGGGTGGCGGTGGCCGGCAGCGCATCCACGCCCAGCGCGGGCGCGGCCTTGCCCAGCGGCAAGATCAGGCTGGCGGGGTCCGGTGGCGGCGCGATGCCGTTCTGCACATACTGCAGCAGGGTGTCGTAATAGCGGTTGTCGCCAACCAGCACGGCGCCCAGGACGCGCTTGCCGTCGGCCGAGACCACCAGCCGGCGGTAGCTGGCGCCGGCCTCGTCGATGTAGCGATAGCTGCGCGCGCCCGGCGTCGCGCCGTGCGCGTCGCCGATGGAGCCCACGTCCACGCCCAGCAATTTCAGCTTGGTCGACATGTCGGCGCCGGAGAAGGGGTATTCCGGCGCGTCGCACAGCTCGGCCGCGACGATGCGCGCCATCTGATAACCCGGCGCGACCAGGCCGAACACGCTGCCATTCCAGGCCGCGCATTCGCCGATGGCGTAGATGTGGTCGTCGCTGCTGCGGCAGCGGTCGTCGATGGCGACGCCGCCGCGTTCGGCCAGGGCCAACCCGGCTTGGCGCGCCAGCGTCACTTGTGGGCGGATGCCGGCCGAGAACACGATCAGGTCGGTCTCCAGCGGTTCGCCTTCGGCAAAGCGCATGCGGTACCGGTAGCGCGTGCCCGGCTTGATGTCCTGCGTGGCGCGCGACAGGTGTACGCCCACGCCCAGCGCTTCGATGCGGGCGCGCAGCGCGTTGCCGCCCGCGTCGTCCAGTTGCACCGGCATCAGGCGCGGCGCGAATTCCACCACGTGGGCTTCCAGGTTCAGCGACTTCAGCGCATTGGCGGCTTCCAGTCCCAGCAGCCCGCCGCCCACGACCACACCACGCCGCGCGCCGCTGGCCGCTGCGCGGATCAGGTCCAGGTCGTCGATCGTGCGGTACACCAGCCGCGACGCGCCTTCGGCGCCGGCAATCGGGGGAACGAAGGGGTAGGAGCCCGTGGCCAGCACCAGCTTGTCATAGGCGAGGCGGCCAGTCGCTGTCACGATTTCATGGTGATGGCGGTCGATTTCCAGCACTGGCTCGCCCAGGTGGAGCGTCAGCCCGTCCTGCGCATAGAACTCGGCGCCGCTCATCGCCATCGACTCGGCGTCGCGCCCGTTCAGGTATTCGGACAGATGCACGCGGTCGTAGGCGCGGCGCGATTCCTCGCCGTAGACGTGGATGCGGTAGCGCGCAAGGGCGCCGCGGGCGATCAACTGCTCGACGCAATGGTGCCCCACCATGCCGTTGCCGATCACGACCAGGGTCTGCAAGGAATTGGGAGTGGCCGCTGCTTTCATGGAAATCCCCAGGCTTGGATGGATGAATCAAAAAGGCAAAAGGCGCCCTGGACCTTGCGGTCGGGGCGCCTTTGCCGGAACTGCTCAAGTTGTGGTGCTTGCCTTGCGGCCTGCATGAACACTTAAGCAAAGTCCGTGCCAGCGGA
>NZ_DBHKZA010000121.1:0-11430 GCF_057314935.1 Achromobacter sp. | reverse complement strand
CTATTGCCGGGCCAGACGGTAGACCGAAGCAGGCGGCAGATTGAGCGGCACGAAACGCTCTCTGCGGGCCGACAGCCCGCATGCATCCAGTACGGCGCGCGAGATCGGGCAACGCACGCCATAGGTGAAAAAGTGCATCGCGCCGCCCGGCCTCATGGCCTCGAAGACGGCGGTCAGCAGTTGATGATGGTGCGCCCCGCTCATGTTGCGCAACGGAAGGCCGCAAATCGTCGCATCGATGCCGTCCAGCTCCGGGTGCCGGTCGCGGGACAAGTCCTGCGCGGATACCTGCAGCACCGAGGCTTCCGGGAACTGCGTCCGCAGGCTTGAACTCATGCCCGAATCCTGCTCGACCAGGACCAGCCGCGAGGGATGTACGCCCTTGCGCAGCAGCTCGCGGGTGAACACGCCGGTACCGCAACCCAGTTCCAGAACTTTTCCTGCCATGGGCGGCACCGATGCGGTGATGGCCGCGGCCAGCGCCGCACCGGAAGGCGATACGGCGCCGATGGCCGAGGGGTTGGACAACAGCGCCTTGACGAACTGCTTGCGCTCTTGCAGCCAGGTCATCCGCCAATGAGACGAATGATTGTGCCGCGCGGTGGTCTTGTATGACGACGAGGAATGCATGAGTGCCTTTGTCTCCGGTTCCTGGCCCCCATGCACGATTGCTGCGGTGCACGGGAGAACTACAAAGACCTTACCTGTCCAAGACCGCCCGCGCCGGCAACCGTACGTAAGCACGTTTATCAATTGGCGGCGGCCGGACTGGCCGGCCGCGACAGCGGGCGGCCGCCGCTGACAGCTTGCGTTGCAAGTCGCCGTGCCGGATCAGTCGATCGCCGCACCCGCCGTCTTCACGACCTTGCCCAGCCGCGTGTACTCTTCCGCGCCGAAATCCGCCAGCGATTGGCGCGTGGTGGGCGACGGGACGGCCCCCCTCGACTCCAGGGCCTTGCGCACGTCAGGACGCTGCAGCGCCTGGTTCACCGCGGCGTTCAGCTTGTCCAATACCGCGACAGGCGTGCCCTTGGGCGCGTAAAGCCCGTCCCAGGCGAAAAACTCATAGCCCTTGACGCCCGCCTCGCTGATCGTGGGGATATCCGGGTTGGAGCCCACCCGTTGCGGCGTGGTCACGCCCAACGCCCGCAGCTTGCCCGCGGCGATCTGGCCCGACACATTGGGCATCACATCGATCAGGAACGAAATGCGTCCGCCCAGCAAGTCCGTCATGGCCGCGCCGCCACCCTTGTACGGAATGTGCATGACACGGATGCCGGCCATCTGGTTCAAGAGTTCACAGGCCAGGTGAGACGAGGTGCCGTTGCCGGCCGACCCACAGGTCAGTTCGCCGGGATGCGCCTTGGCATAGTCCAGCAACTGCGCCAGCGTCTTGAAGCGGTCGTCGGTGCCGTTGACCACCAGCGCGGCGGCGATGACGGTAAAGCGCGAGATCGGCTCGAAGTCGCTGGGGGCATAACCCGGCGACTTATAGAGCCAATGGTTGATGGCCTGCGTGCCGTTGGTGCCATAGGACAGCGTGTAGCCGTCGGGCTTGGCCCGCGCGGCGATCGACGCGCCGATGTTGCCGCCCGCGCCGGGCCGGTTTTCCACGATGATGGATTGGCCCAGTTCGCGCGACAGCGGTTCAGCCACCAGGCGGGCCAGCGTGTCGCCGCCGCCTCCTGCGGCAAAGGGCACGACCAGCGTGATGGCGTGCGCAGGCCAGTCGGCCTGCTGGGCAAGCGCGGCGCCCGATGCCAGCGACACGCACGCGGCGGCCGCCATATGGATAAGGGTCTTTGAGGGGTTCATGGTTGTCTCCTGGGGGATGCAGTAACACGCGCCCGCTGCGTTGTAGGTATGTCGGGCGCGCGGTTGGGTTGGGGAATCGGTCTCAGGCGTCTCCTGGCGGTTGCGCTACACGAAACGGCAGCTCACCGAGCCCAGCGGACCGTAATCCACATGGAAGGTGTCGCCTGCCTGGGCAAAGACGGGCCGGGTGAACGATCCGCTCAGGATGATCTGGCCGGCTTCCAGCGTGACGTCATGCTCGGCCAGCTTGTTGGCCAACCACACCACCCCGTTCGCGGGATGGTTCAGCACGCCCGCCGCCAATCCGGTTTCCTCGATGACCGCGTTGCGCGACATCATGGCGCCCACCCAGCGCAAGTCCATGTCGCCCACGCGCACCGGCCGGCCTCCCATCACGACGCCCGCGTTCGCCGCGTTGTCGGCGATGGTGTCGAACACCTTGCGGGGCCGTTTGGTGTCGGGATCGATCTGGTGCGACCGGGCGTCGATGATCTCCAAGGCAGGAATCACGTAGCGCACGGCGTCCAGCACGTCGAACAAGGTCACGCCCGGCCCATGCAGGCGCCGGTCCAGGATGAAGGCCAGTTCGACCTCGACGCGTGGCACGATGAAGCGGCCGCGCGGGATCTCGGCGCCATCGGCAAACAGCATGTCGTCCAGCAACGCGCCGTAGTCGGGTTCGTCGATCTGCGAGGAAAGCTGCATCGCGCGTGACGTCAGACCTATCTTGTGGCCGACCAGCCGGCGGCCCGCCGCGATCTTCTGCGCGACCCATTCGCGCTGGATCGCATAGGCATCGGCAATGGTGATGTCCGGATGGTCCAGCGACAGTTGGCGCACCTGGGTGCGCGTCTGCTCCGCGTCGTCCAGCCGGCGCGCCAGCGCCTTGATGGTGGGGGTATCCATGTTCGTCTCCTTGGTTTTCTTGCTTATCCCGATCCTGGCGTGGGCTGTTATTCGGGTTTGGGTTCGGGCGGCAGATGGCGCCGGCTACGCTTGTCGGCCAGGCGCCAGCCCGCGCCGGTCTCCACCAACGCGTCCTGGCAATCCCGGATGGCGACGAGCCGGGGCGCCCCGCCCTGCTCGTGCGGCACGCTTTCATAAGCGGTCAGGAAATACGCGACGGTGGCGCACCCGCCGTCCCACGCGGTCAGGCGCAGGTTCGTAATGACGTGGCACGTGGTGCGCTCAGGAGCGCGGGCGTTCAACGCGGCCAGGACTTCCTGCGGGCCGCACAGCCGCTTGCCCTGGCGCAGCCAGACGCCGTCTAGCGCCATCAGCGCCGCCGCAGCCTCGTGGCGGCGGGTATCCAGCGCATGGAAGAAGTCCAGGACGACCGCCGCGCAAGCTGCCTGGACTTGCAGGGTGTGGGTGGAATGTTCCAAAGGCGTCCTCATCCGATCTGGGCGCTGGCCAGCGGCACGTCTGGCCGCTGCAACAACGCCGGGTCCAGGACCGCGCCTTGCGCGATCCACTTGCGCAGCTGGCGGAGATCCCGCGCCGCATCCACTGCCACGGCCGCCACGATGCGTCCGCCGGCATCCAGCGCCATGGACAGCAGCGCCCGGCCATCAGCCTGCGGCCGCAATACTTCGCACGCCGCCCGCGCCGGGAAGCCGATGATCTGCACCATGGCGTCGTACTGCTCCGACCAGACCGCGCCGGTCGGCACATACGGTGCCGTCTCGCCCAGCGCCGACAAGGCGGCCGCCGTGCCCTGGTCCTGCGCGTTCTGCCAGGATTCCAGGCGGACCCGGCCGCCGGCCGCGGCGTGCGCCGACACGGCCACATCGCCCGCGGCGTAGACGTCCTGCACGGACGTGCGGCAATACTCGTCCACCAGCACGCCGCGCTCGCAGGCGATACCCGCCTCGCGCGCCAGCGCATCGTTGGCCTGCAAGCCCACGCCAAGCACCACCGCGTCGGCAGCGATGCGGGTGCCGTCGGCCAGTTCGGCGACGGGTTTGCCGTCTGCCTGCGCCAGCACGGCGCGCAGCCCTGCATTGACCCGGATATCCACGCCATGCGCGGCATGCAGCGCAGCCAGGTGCGCCGATACGCCCGGTTGCACGCTGCGGGCGCACAGCCGCGGCGCCTGTTCCAGCACCGTGACCGCGCTGCCCGTCTGCCGCGCCGTGGCCGCCACTTCCAGCCCGATCCATCCGCCGCCGACGATGACCAGGCGTTTGCCGGGCCCGATATCCGCGCGCAGCCGCAATGCATCGTCCCGCGTGCGCAGCACATGCACGCCGGGTCCGTCGACGCCGGGCAGCGCGGGCACTAGCGGTTTGCCGCCCATGCAGAGGATCAGCTTGTCGTAGCCCAGCGCACCGCCATCGGAGGTGTCCACCCGGCGCTCCCGCAACCCCAGGCGCGTCGCCGACACGCCCGGCTGGAATTCGACGTCCAGCTGGGCCAGGCGCTGGGCGGAGAACAATTCCGTGCTCTCGGGCGGGGCTTGCCCGCCCAACACGGCTTTGCTCAACGGCGGCCGTTCATAGGGCGCATGCGGTTCGTCGCCCAGCAACACGACCCGGCCTGAGTAGCCGCGGTCGCGCAGCGTGGCGGCAGCCCAGCCGCCGGCCTGCCCGGCCCCCACGATGACGATGGCGCCCGCGTTCACGCGGCCTCCGCCTTCAGATAAATCGTGTTCGCCTCGACCCGCACCTCGTACCGGCGCAAGTCCGTCGTGACGGGCGGGCACTGCGGCTTGCCGGTGCGGATGTCGAAGACGCCCTGATGCAGCGGACATTCGATCGTGCCGTCTTCCACGTAGCCGTCCGCCAGGCTGGCGTTGCCATGCGGACAGCGGTCCTGGGTGGCGCAGATCTCGCCCTGCAGGTCATACAGGCAGACGCCCTCGCCTTCGTGCACCACACGCAAGGTGCCCGTGTCGGGCGAGATGTCGCCGACCTGGGCGACGGGTTTCCAGGTTTCCATGGTTACAGCCCCATTGCCTTGCGGTAGTAATCGTAGAAGGACCGGATCAGCACTTCGGTCACCATGTAATCGGCCGGCTCGGTGTCGCGTCCCCCCATTTCGACGATGCCGCGCGCCTCCGGATATCCCGTCACGCCGATCTGCACCTGGTTCAGCATCTCGCTGTCGTCCATGGACACGAATCCCGCCGGCCCCAGCAGGTTGGCGTGCTTCAGGCGCAACCGCGTCATCTCCTCGTCGTCGTCCTCGTACCCGTAATAGGTGAACACCAGTTCGTGCTCGGTCGGACTGCGCGGAATGACGTGGCGCGTCTTCAAGGAATTGGCCTGGATGCCGAACTGGGCGGCCGGGAACACCCAGGCGCCGCCCACGCGGCCCCGGTTGAACTCGGCGCGCGGCGTCACGGTTTCCAGGTCGAGCAGTTCCAGGTCGTCGCGGAAGCGGCTCATTTCGGTCGTGGCCGACGTCTTTTTCTTGCCTTCGTTGTGCGACACCATGACGCTGTGCGCGCCGCCGCCCGTGGGGATGCATTCCGACTTGGAGTCGGCCCGCCACAGGCCGAAGGTGATGTAGAAGGTATGCAGCAACGTGGCGTGGTACGGGTCCTTCAGGTTCTCCAGGTACATCTTCCAATTGCTGGGGATCAGCTGACGGCTGTAGCCCAGCAGCTTGAGCGGCTTGCCCGGCAGCATGTGGTCGATCTCGGCCAGCACTTCCGGCCCGCAGTAGTCCTCGAAACTGGGCGCCTCGTCAGAGAACGTGGCCCAGATGGAGCCGCCACGGTTCACGCTGCGCAGCTTGCGGATGCCGTTCTGCTTGGGGTCGAAGTCCTTCGGCATGCCGCCCTTGCCCATCGCGCCGCGGCGGAACGGCACACCTTGCAGGTTGCCGTTCAAGTCGTAGTTCCACTGGTGGTACGGGCAAGTGAAGTCGGTCACGCGGCCGGTGTTGTGCCAGCAGATCTGCGCGCCGCGATGCGCGCAGCGGTTCTCCAGCACCGTGACCTCGCCCGTCTCGGTGCGGACCATGATGACCGGGCGGTTGCCGATCCAGTTGCGTTTGTAGCAGCCGGCCTCCGGCACTTCGCACTCCAGGCCGACGTAGTTCCAGGTCTGCCCGGCAAAGAAGATATCCATTTCCTTCTGGAAAATGGACGGATCCGTGTAGACCCAGTTGGGGATGCGCGTATAGCCCTCTTTGGGCCAGCGGCGTTCGATATGGATGGGAGCCGCGGCAGGCGTGTCCAGCACGGCGGAGTCGGAACAGGTCATGGCAGGTTTCCTTGCAGCGGATTCAAAGAGGCACGATCAGCGACGTGCGCACGCGGTAGTTGTCGTAGACGCAGTCGCGGCGGGTGAACGCCAGGCCTTCTGGCCCGACCCGCAACACGTCCAGGTACCGGCCCACCATGTTCAAGGTGGGCTCGCGGTCGGACAGCGACTCCATCACCGCGAAGTTGGCCTGCGCCACGATGTGGTCGCCCTGCACCTCCATCACGCGCACGCCGCTCACGAAATGTCGCAGCGAACGCGGCTCGAACATGGTGGTTTCGCGCAGCGCCGTGACGCGGTCGCGCAGCATGTTCTTGTTCATGCAGTAGATCAGGCCCAGCGGCAGGCCCGCATCGTGGTTTTCGCGGGACAGCACGCGGTAGTGACAGTCTTCGGTAAAGAATTCGGGCCACTCTTCAAGCCGGTTTTCGTCCAGGCAAAAGGCGTAGTCGTCATAGAAGTCCCTCAGGCGGGCACGCAACGACGACACGTCGGAATAGTCGGTCAAGGTCATGGGGGGATCCGGAAATCGGTTCTTGGGAAGAGCGCCCGTTCAGGACGCCGCGGCCAACTGCGCGCGGTTGCTTTCAAAGCCGCTCTGGCTGCCCAGCGCCAGGATGGGCTCCTGCATGCGCTCCTGCCAGATCAGCGACTCCATCGCGATTTGCAGGGGGTGGTCCTGCACGGTCAGCGCGGACGTGGTCTCGGTGCCCGAATGGTGCGAATGCATGGCCCAGCCCGGCGCGGACAGGATCAGGTCCCCCGCCTTCCAGTCCAGGCGCGTGCCGCTGACCTTGCTGTAGCCGTTGCCACGCAGGTAGTAGTTGATGGCTGAAGAACTGTGCCGGTGCGGCACATGGTGGTTGTCCGGCGGCGACGAGGAAATCGTCGCGAAGAAACTGTGCGTGGTGCCGATGCGGCGTTCGGTGGCGGGGTTGTACAGCACGAAGAGCCGGCGGCCGTTGTAGCCGCGCGCCATGTCTTCGACGGTGGGCAGGTAGCGCGACACGTCCGCCCACGGCCAGTGCAGCGCCTTGGATTCCAGCACGTCGATATCGATCAGCCACTCGTAGCCCATCAGCCACGCGCCCTCGGGCGTGATCTGTTCACGCAAGGCCAGGTCGCGAGACCGCGGGCCGTCCGCGGCGCGTGCCGGCACGGGCTTGGTGTTTGCATCCGCCGGCGGGACATCGCCCTCGAATTCCTCGACGTAATGGATCTCCAGCTTTTCCAGCAAGGGCGCGTTGGAGTACGACAGCCGCACCCAGGGCGTCTTGCCGTCGTTGCGGTAGGAATGCACCTGCATCGCCGGCGTGTTCCAGACGTCCCAATGCCCGACCCGGATGTCGCGGCCCGCGACCGTGGCCACGCCCTCGCCGCTGATACAGATCTCGAGCATGTTGGAGTTCTTGCGCACATTGAACGTGCGTTCGCCGGGGTTCACCACGTTAATGGTCACGTCCGTGCCGGGCGCCAGGCCCAGCCCCGGCGCGGTGGCCTCCGGATGCACGATCAGCGAGGCGCGGCGGCCGTTGCCGGGCCGGGGCGCATCGATCAGCCGGGCAATTTCCAGATCGATGTCCTCTTTCGGGATCACGACCGACGGCCATTTGTTCTGTTCGCGGGGGCTGGCCCCGCTGACGTCGACGAACATGCTTGTCTCCTGTTGCCGCCGGCACTGCGGCCGGCTCTCTCGTTGATTGGATTCGGTTCAGGGCTGCGCAAGCAGCAGGTTTTCGCGGGTTTGGGGCGGCAACGCCACGCCCAGGCCGTGGTCGCGGGCGTGCTCGTACACCACGCGCGCCATCGCGAGGTCGGACAGGCCCATCCCCATGCCCTTGAAGATCGTCAGGCGCGCGCCCTCTGGCCGCGCCTGCCCCGACGCCAGCAGGTTGCTCAGCACCGACACGCCTTGCCATGGCGCCCCATCGGCGCCGTATCGTTCGCGCAGTTCCCGCGAGCCCCGGCGGGCGTTTTCCAGGTCGTCCACCACCACCCCGTCGGCGCGGTCGAACACATCCTGGAAGAACTCCGCCTTGGCGGGCAGGATGGCCCCCACCGCATTCAGGTGCCGGCAATCCGCCAACATGGCGGCGTCCACGAAAGGCTCGACGGCGCGGGTGATCAAGGTGACGATCTGGGCGCCGGCCAGCGCATGTTCCAGACTGGTCGATTCTTCGACGTCGAACGCATACTTGCCCGCCACGCTGGCGACAAAGGCGCGGCGCTTCTCGGGCGTCGGGCTGTAGACCCGCACGCGCCGCAGCTTGCGCACCGCGGCCAACGCCGCCAGTTGGGTGACGGCTTGCGGTCCGGTGCCGACCAGTGCGGCCTGGGTCGCGTCTTCCGGCGCCAGGGCCCGGGTGGCGACACCACTGATCGCCGCCGTGCGCAGCATGCCGAGTGCGCGCGCTTCAATGATGGCGCGCAGGAAACCGGTGCCGGCATCGAACAGGCTGAACAAGGACCCGCCGCCCGCCTTGGTGTGGACCCAGGTCTTGAAGCCGGCGTATCCGCCCCCGTCCGTCTGCACCGAACCCAATGCATGCATCGAGCTGCCGTCGCCCCAAGTGGCCAGCGCCTTGGGCAAGTTGCAGGCCTGGTCCTTGCCTTGCGCGACCAGCATGGCGTGCAGCGCGTCGATCGCGCGGTGGATGTCCAGCACCGACACCACGTCCCGTTCCGTCAGATACCGCAGCGCATCAGTCATGCGCGTCTCCTTGTTCGTGGGCGGGTTCGTCCGCCACCGTGTTCACGAGCGTCCCGATCCCCGGGATCTCCACTTCCAGCGTGTCGCCCACGGCCAGAAAGCGCGGCGGCTTGCGGCTGGAACCCACGCCTTCAGGCGTCCCGGTGGCGATGACGTCGCCCGGCGACAACGGGGTAAAGGCGCTGAGATAGGCAATCAGTTCGGCAATCGGAAAGATCAGGTCGGACACGTCGCCCTGCTGCATGACCGTGCCGTTCAGCCGGGTAATGACCTGCAGGCGCGCCGGATCGCCGACCTCGTCCGCAGTGACCAGCCATGGCCCGATCGCCCCGCTGCGTTCGAAGTTCTTGCCCGGCGTCACCTGGGCGTTGTGCTTCTGGAAATCCCGCACCGAGTTCTCGGCCATGCAGGTGTAGCCCGCCACATGCGACAAGGCGTCGCGCGCGGCGATGTGGCGCCCTGCGCGGCCGATGACGACCGCGAGTTCTCCCTCGTAGTCGAACTTGTCGGACAGGCGGGGTTTCCACACCGGCTCCCCATGACCCACGAAACTGTCGGCAAACCGGACGAACATCGACGGGTGCGCGGGCAGTTCGCGGCCGGCCTCGGCCACATGGCGGCCATAGTTCAGGCCGACGCACAGGATCTTGCGCGGCGCGGGCACGGGCGGCAGCAGCCGCAAGCCGGCCAAGGGCCTACAGGGCATCCCTTCAACTTGCGCCGCCTGGGCGATCTGTTCCGCGCCCGCCTCCAGGGCGGCAGCCACGTCGGGCCAGACCTGCGTCAGCACCACGACGTCGGTGCCGCGCACCACGCCCCAGGCGTTGCGGCCTGCTTGATCGAAGCTGATGAGCTTCATGTTGTCTCCTGTGCCTGCGGCGCTTCGGCATGCATTGGTTGGCTTCTTTGCATGCAATCGTGGACAAATCTCGACCGCGCTCGCTGTTTTTCTGAATTATTGCATGCAATTTTGATGAATCGCAAGGTGTGCGCAGGTTTTTTATGGACGATTGCATGCAATTTTCTGGGTACACTGGAGGTCCTTAATGCCTTTCTTCCACCCACGCTTCGCTATGGCCGCTCAGATCGACAAAGTTATTTCCGAACTCCGGGACATGGTGCTTTCCGGCGCCTTGCAGCCGGGGGAACGGATCGTGGAGTTGCAGTTCTCGGCACGCCTGGGCGTCTCGCGCACGCCGTTGCGCATCGCCCTGACCGAGCTCGAGAAAGAAGGCCTGCTGGAGCGCTTGCCGTCCCGGGGCTTCCGGGTGCGGTCGTTCACCGTTGACGAAATCGGCGACGCCGTGGATGTGCGCGGGGTGCTTGAAGGCATGGCCGCGCGCCTGTTGGCCGAGCGCGGCGCCACAAAGGAAGTGCTGGAGCAACTGTCGCAGGCGGTGGAGGAAGGCCGCAATTTGCTGGCGCCGGCCCGCCGCGATCCGAACACGACGGTGGACGCCCGGGCCTGGGGGCAGATCAACCGCCGTTTTCACGAGATCCTGTGCGAAGCCGCCGGCAATCGCGCCCTGCTGTCGGCGCTGGAGCACAACAACAAGACGCCGCTGGCCGGCCCGGCCGCGCTGACGCTGCCGTCCACCCCATCTTTGCTGGAAACGCCCTTCGTGCTGCGGGCGCAGGCAGACCACGAAGACCTGCTGCGCGCCATCACCCGGCGTGAAGCCGTGCGGGCCGAAAACCTGATGCGCGAACACGCCTACCGCAGCCGCGAAAACAAACGCGTCCTGCTGGACTCGTTGCGCGGCGCGTTGTCGGCGCAGCCGCTATTGGCCGATCACAGCGCGTAGCCGCTTGTCTGCGAACGCCGCGTCGTGTCATGGACGCGAAGAGGCCCTCGACCCAGTCAATCGTCCTAAAAACAGAACGCTCATGGCGATTATTCGGTACTACCGGATAGATCGTTCTTTGAATATCGTTAATGGCGGTCCGATTCCCAATGACAGGCAATGCAAACGTGCCAGTGTTGGGTGTTGCCCGTCATCGATTCTCCAGGAGACTGTCCATGAGCACCCCAGCAAATTTCAACGGCGCCCGCCCTGTCATCGACCCCGATAACGCAGCCATGCTGCTGATCGACCACCAGAGCGGATTGTTCCAGACCATCGGCGACATGCCCTTCACGACGGTGCGTTCGCATGCCGGCGCCTTGGCAAAGATGGCCACGCTGACCAAGATGCCTGTCATCACCACAGCGTCCGTGCCGCAAGGCCCCAACGGCCCGCTGATCCCGGAAATCCATAAGTACGCGCCACACGCGACGTACGTGGCGCGCCGCGGCGAAATCAACGCGTGGGACAACCCGGAATTCGTGGCGGCCGTGAAGGCCACTGGCCGCAAGCAGTTGATCATCGCCGGCACCATCACCAGCGTATGCATGGCGTTCCCGAGCATCGCCGCGGTCAACGAAGGCTTCCAGGTGTTCGCCGTGATCGACGCCTCGGGCACCTATTCCAAGATGGCGCAGGAAATCACCCAGGCCCGCGTGGTTCAGGCCGGCGTGGTGCCGATGGATACCGCCGCCGTCGCGTCGGAACTGCAACGGACCTGGCACCGGGAGGACGCCGCGCAGTGGGCGGAGCTCTACGGCGCGATCTTCCCGTCCTACCAGCTGCTGGCCGAAAGCTATGCCAAGGCCCAGGAAGTCGAGAAGAACCAGGAACTGCTGGACTCCCAGCG
>NZ_DBHKZA010000120.1:0-11857 GCF_057314935.1 Achromobacter sp. | reverse complement strand
ACGCGGAAGAACGTCTTCTCGGGCAGCAGGGTCGACCACATGCCCAGCGCGCGGGAGTCCAGCACCATCGACCCGTCCTCAAGCCAGATCTCGCTGTAGTTTCCCGCCGAGCGCACGCCCACGATCGCCTCGGGCTGCACGCCTCGCACCACGCCGCGCATGCTCAGATAGATGACCGCCGTCGACCGTTCATAGTGCGCCGTCCGGCTGTGATCCCGGCTGTTTGCGTACTTGGCCTGGCCGATCAGGTTGGCGCATTGGAACAGGGCCTGGACCTCGTCGGGCGACCAGGTCCTGTGCTTGACGGTGGTGTCGAAACCGATGATCCCGTAGAGCTTCTTCTCATGGAAGACGGGCACGCTCAGCACGCTCTTGTTGCCCTGGCGCTGGAACTCCACCTGGATCGCCCGCGCGGTCCGCGGCAGGTCATTCACGTCGTGGATGGCCACGGCCTGGCCTTTCATCATGAACCGGTGCAGCCAGGCGATCAGCGTCGTCGGCACGTCCTGAAGCTCGGCCACGAACGGCTGCGTCTGGCCGCGGCACCACTCGTGCGTATTGCGCAGGCGCAGCAGGTCGGGCCGGTATTCGATCATCCAGGACCGGTCCACGTCCGAGGTCTCGCCCATGAACGCCAGCAGCTCCGATATCGCATCATCGGCCGGGCATTTCAGCAGGCTCATGGCGCAGTGGTACACCCAGTCCGACGACGGACTGGGTTCAAGTACGGTTGCGTCGTGCGTCTTGTACTGACCAGCATCCTTCACGTGCAATTCCCCCGGCGGCCGGATCGAGCATCGTCCAGGCGCTGGCTGCGCCGCGCGCCAAGCGGGGATTTTCCTCCCGGTAACGGGGAATGACAAGAACGCTGGAAAGTCCTGCCCGACCCAGGGGGCCGAGGTTACAAACTAACGTTTGTAAAACGCGAATACAGCCTGGCATTTGTATACCGGCCGACCCGTCACGCCGCCCCGTCGAGGCCGGTGTCACAGGGCAACGGGCTCCCGCGCCCCATCCGCCGCAAACCGCAGCAGATAGCCGTCCGGATCCTGCACCAGGAATTCCTTGCACGACGACCAGCCCGCACCGACCCGGTAGCGCTTTTCCTCGATGGGGCGAAAGAGCGGCCACCGGGCTTCGGCCAACGCTTGCACGATGGGTTCCACGCGGTCCACCTGCATCTGGAAATTGACACCGCGCCCGAAGGGGCGTTCAAGCGGGGCCGTGTCCCATTCGTGGTTGAGTTCGCAAAGCATGATCTGAAGCGGACCGCGCTCCAGATACGCGAACCCCGCCTCGCGCCGCGCATAGGCGATCTCGAAGCCGAGCAGCCCGCACCAGAAATCAAGGCTGGCTTCCAGACGGGTGACATCCAGCTCCGGGACCATGGCCGCGAAGCCGCCCGTGGGGGCACGTCCTTCGGAAGATGCGCCGTTGCGTTCTTGTTGATCCATTTCGCACGTCCTGTTCTGTTGGCAGGTCACCGCAGCTGTCGGCTCGCGCCGGGCGGTAGACCGGTAATGCGCTTGAAAGCGCGGCTGAAGGCCGCTTGGGATGTATAGCCCAATTGCTGGGCCACGACTTCGATCGAAAGCCTGTCTTGGGTAAGCCACTGGCTGGCAAGGCGCATCTTCAGCTCCGTGGCGTATCGTAAGGGCGGCGTGCCGATCGTTGCCTGGAAGCGGTCCGCAAAGACGGACCGAGAAATATGGCATTCCTCTGCCAGCTCTGCCACCGTCCAATCGCGTCCTGGCTGCCGATGCAGCGCCAGGATGGCCCGGGCCAGCCGGGGGTCGCGCAAGGCGGCCACCAGACCCGAAGCATTGTCACATCCACACTCGACCCAGCCGCGCACGATCATGGCGGCCACCACTTCGGCCAGGCGGGCCAGAATACCCGCGAACCCCACCCGCCCGGAGCAGATTTCCCCTTTCATGGAAGCCAGGATGGGCATCAGGCCGGGATAGCGCTCGCCGGCCGCATCCACCTGCATGACACCGGGCATCAGCTTGCCAAGACCCTGCATGCCGCCCAGGTCGAACTCCATGCAGCCGTAAAACAGGATGACGCTGGGAATGGGATGGGTGCTGGGACACGCATCCACGGCGCTGACCGCATCCCCAAGAGGCGCCGCCACAAAGCTGTCGATACCCTGGACCGGCACGTCCGGCCCGGATAACAGTTGATGCGCGCCACCTTGGGGAATGAACACGGCATTGCCGGCCGACAACTCGTGCAAGCTGCCGTCGGCGGTGCGTAGCACGGCGGTGCCGACCGCCAGGTAATGGAAGTAGCCATGGCCGGGCTTGGCTTCGAAGCTCAGTCCGAAGGACGGGCCGGCCTGGATACGGCGGTACTGGACGCCGCGCAGACGCATGCCGGTCAACAGTTCGCTGATGAGGTCCGAGGAAAGGGAAAAATTGTCCAACGCGTCCATTCCAGGAGTTTCGATCAAACATTCAAGACGAACCATCATAGATCATCCTGAAATTCAAACCTAGACTCTGGGCTGAGATTGTTTTTCTGGGAAGTAATGTGATGAGCAACTGTATCTGTGACCCCTTGGCCAATACCACGGGGGACCATGCGGGCGACGCCGCGCCGACCTCTGCGGCCTGGATGGCGGTGTTCTCGTTGGCGATGGGGGTGTTCGGCCTGTTGACGGCGGAGTACCTCCCGGCCAGCCTGCTGACGCCGATGGCCGCCGCCCTGAGCGTGTCGGAAGCCTTGGCGGGACAGGCAGTGACCGTGACGGCCGTCGTGGCGTTGTTTGCCGGATTACTGGTGCCGGGCCTGACGCGGGGCATTGACCGGCGCGTGGTCCTGCTTGGCTTTTCCACGCTGATGATCGCCTCCAACCTGTTGGTCGCCTTGTCCTCCAGCATGTGGGTGCTGCTCACGATGCGGGTGCTGCTGGGCATCGCGCTGGGGGGATTCTGGAGCATGGCCGCTGCCGTTGCGATGCGACTGGTGCCGCCCGCGCTGCTGCCACGCGCCCTGTCGATCATTTTCAGCGGCATCGCGGTAGGCACCGTGGTGGCCGTGCCCCTTGGCAGTTACCTGGGCGGGAGGTATGGCTGGCGCAGCGCTTTCGTCGCGGCAGCCGCAGTTGGACTGATTACGTTGGCCTTCCAGTGGTTCACGCTCCCGCGGCTGGCGCCGCGCCAGCCGGCACGGCTTGGAACGGTTCTGGATGTGCTGCTGCGCCCGGGAATCGCCATCGGGATGTTGGGGTGTGTGCTTGCCCATACCGGCCATTTCGCACTCTTCACCTACATCCGCCCGTTCCTGGAAAGCACGACGGGCGTCGGCACGGACGGCCTCGCGTTGATATTGCTGGGTTTCGGTATCGCGAATTTCGCCGGCACGATGCTGGCCGGCGTGCTGATGCAGCGCAGCCTGCACATGACGTTGGCAGTGATGCCCGCGCTGGTGGGCGTGGCCGGGTTGGCCCTGGTCTTGATGCCGGCTTCGCTGGGGGGACAGGCGCTACTGGTGGCGTTCTGGGGGCTGGCCTTCGGCGGCGTGCCCGTGGCATGGTCGAACTGGGTGGCGCGCGCCGTGCCGGATCAAGCGGAAAGCGCGGGCGGAATGGTCGTGGCCTCGGTGCAATCCTCGATCGCAGCAGGTGCGGCTGCCGGCGGCGCGATGTTCAGCTTCACTGGCATCGCGGGCGTATTCCTCGCTGGCGGCATCTTGATGCTGCTTGCTGCGCTCCTGATCGCACTACGGGTCAGCGTCGGGTCCGCGCCGTCTGGGACCGGAGCAGGCCCGGCACTGCATCTTTGAAGCCGACGCACCCGGCACTCAGCAGCCCGATCCCACCCTTGTCGCCGGCAACGGTGTATCGCCGGCCGTGTTGCCGGCGAACTTGCGGATCTTCTCGGCCAGTTCCGGCGTGGCGCGTTCATAACCATAGCAATACGGCGGCGTCGGCGCCGCCTCGGGCCGGTAGTCCTGCAGCACCGGCTTCGCGTCGCCCAGGTAAAGATTGTCTTTCAAGCGCAAGAACGCCTTGTAGTCGCGCGTATAGCCATGCTGCGCCTTCAGCTTCTCGTAGGCGCCGCGATCGGACTCGCCATTGTCCAGCGCGCTGCGCTTGGACGCCACAGGGATGTAGCGGCAGTAATTCACGTTGATGCCTTCCACCGTGGGGAAGAACGCGGGCTCCACGCATTTGCGCTGCGCGTCGTTGCTGAATATGTTCCCTTCGACAAACGCCTTGGCCTCCAGGCTGAAGCTCATGCCGTAGAAATCCCAGTTCTCCAGCAGGTTGTTGAACAGGTGGAACGTGCCGAATTGCCCTCTTGGGTTGCGTTGCACGGTGTTGAAGAAATAATTGTGGTGCAGCGTCACGCGCGCGATCGAATCGCGGTCGTAGTTCTCGAACAGGTTCTTCGAGGTAATGTTGTTCAGCAGCATCACCTTGTTGGAGTTATGGAACTTCGTCCATGACACCGTGACGTCGGTCGAGCCGTTCTTCACATTGAGCAGGCGGTCCGACATACGCGAGAGATCAAGGTGATCGACCCATACGTCGCTGCTGCCGTTGGCCACATTCACGGCCTGGGTCAGCCGCGTCAGACGCCCGTCGATGGTCAGATGCGTCAAGATGACGTTCTTGCTGCCATACACGCCCAGCCCGTCATCGATCAACGTGACCTGCTTGCCGCGCCCGTCGATGGTGACGTTCGACGGCACGCGCAGTTGCGAGTCAAGCAGAATCGTCATGTCGGACGCAAAGCGGATCCACGCAGGTCCCTTCCTGGCTTGCTCCAGCGCGGCGCGCAGCGTTCCCGGCCCGGCGTCCTTGTCGGACGTGACCTCGACGAATCGGCCTCCCAATCCGCCGGTGGCGCGGGCGCCATAGCCCTCGCGCTGGGAAAGCAGCGACGCGATGGACGGGCAGTGCTCATCCGGGCTTGCGCACGTTTCATTCGCGGCCGCCGCGCCGCCATGCAAGACGGCCAAGGCCAACAGCCAACGCAGCGGCTTCATTCCTGATCTCATCGATGCTTGCTCCCTCTCACTGCGCGGACCGGTCCGCGGATTGCACATGACGCCAGATTCCCCCGCTCAAGCGCAGGTTCTCCGGCGGGCCGGCCAGGTGTTCGCGAAGCCGTTCGAAGTACGCCTTCTGCCAGCGCAGCGCGTACGCGTCGGCGTCCTCCCCCGGCTCGGCAGCAGGCAGCATTTCCAGCGTATACGCGACCTGGCCGTTCTCCCAGCGCGGCGCGTAAAACACCGACGGCACGCGAAGGCGATGCGCCAGATGCGACGCAAAACTGGAGTACGTGACTTCCTGCCCTTCGAAGGTCGTCCGCGGCGCAGCCGGGTTGGCCGCGCCGTCGATCGCCAGGCACAGCACGTAGCCCGATCCGATCGCGCGCATGCAGGCCTTGGCGACCTGCGCCTCGGTCTGGTCCGCGGTGGAGATCAAGGCCGCCGCATAGCTGCTTTGGGCGATGCTGGGCGCCGTGGCAAGCCAGCGCGACGGAATGCCCAGCAATTCCAACGCCATCAGCCCCGCGTACATGGGGCCGACGTGCGCGGTGGCCACCACCACGCCCCGGCCCGCCGCCAGCAGCGGCGCGAAAAAGCGCTCGCCCGTATCGAGCTCGCCCAACACCTGCATGGCCTCTTCGACGTTGTCCTCGCGGCATTCGAGCCAATCGAACAGAAGATGATCCACCAGATGGCCCCAGCGCGCCCGGCGTTCCCATTGCGCGCGATCGGCGTCGGGCTCGCCGCGCAGCGACCACGCCCAGTCCAGGCGCGCCTGCGGAATCGGGGCCGCGTGCAGGCGATCCTCCAGTTGGCTCAACGCCTCCTGGAAGGTCTTCGGCAGCGCGGTGCCACGTTTCGCGACATATTGTTCGAACAGCGCCTCGGCTTCCTGCTTGCGGCCCGCCTGCGACAGCGCGCCAATGGCCGAACGCTGCCAGAGCAGCTTGTCTGGAGATTTCTCGACCAGCTTCATCATCTGGTCGGCGGCATCGTCGTACTGCAGCGTATAGCGCAGCGCGCGCGCATACAGGGCGCGCGTCTGCTCCAGATCGGGCGCCAGATCGATGGCCTGCGCCAGCGGCGCCACCGCCTCCTTGTACCGCCCGGCACGCAGCAGGGTTTCGCCGTAAAGCGTCAACAGCCTGACATCGGCCGGTGACGCCTTCAGGCCCGCCTCGAAATGCGCCAGCGCATGCACCTTGCGATCGTCCTCGGAGGCACGCCGCAGGTGCGATAGCCCCAGGGACGAGCGCAACGCGGCGCTGTCGTGGCCCGCGGCCAACGCCGCATCGCCGAGCCGGATCGACGCCTCCACCCTGCCGTCCTCAAGCAGGGCGCGCACGGCCATCGTCGCCGCGCGTTCGTTGGGCAAATTGTCCGGATCCAGCGCGGCGGCAATGCCCGCCGCCTCGGCGACATCACCGTTGCGCACGAAGGCAAGCAACCAGAAGTACGCTTCGCCCGGCTCCCGCTGCGCCAGGCCGAGGGTCGCGCGGGCGACTTCGGCGGCCTCGGCCACACGCCCGGCCTGCACGCGCAATTGAATCCTTGCGGCATGCAGCGCTGCGGCGTCGGGCTCGATGCGCGCTGCGGCGTCCGCCTCGGCGATCGCGCGGTCCCACTGTTCCGTGCGTCCCAACAGGCTCGCCAGCATGCGGCGATCATCGGCGCGCAAGGGGTAGGCAGCCGCCAGGACGTCAAGCGCGGCGATCGCCGGCGCAAACCTGCCCTCTCGCACGAAGGGAGAAACCAGCAAGCGCCGGACGTCACGCCAACCGTCACTGACCTGCGCCAGCGCCGGCGCAAGCCTGGCCATGTGCTGTTCCGGGTCGGCGGCGGAATGGATGTCCTTGATGACCTCGCGCAGCCCGGCCGTGGCGTCGGCCTCGGCGCGACGGTTTTCGATCGCCGTATCAACCATGACGCAGCCCCCTCAACAACGCCATCCCCACCCGCGAGATGAACATCAGCACAAAGCCCAACGCCAGCGCTTGCAGCAGCAGGATCCCCGTGCGCGGGCTGCTGGGCCGGTCGGTCGGCACCGGTTGCGCAATGATGGACAAATACCGCTGCAACCGCAGCGCGTCGGTCACGGCCTGCTGGTACGTCTGCTGCGCCAGCGTCAGGTTCGAATCCGCGAACGCCTGGGTATTCCTCAGCGCCTCGTACGACTTGAGCTGCTTGGCTTCCGTATTGCCTTCGCCGCTCAGGCGGCGGCGCAATGACGCGATGCGCTTTTGCAGCGCCGCGACCTGCAACTCGGCAGGTTTCAGCATGAAGTGGTCTTTGTTGCCCAGCGCGCGGATCTTGTCCAGATTGATCTGCGCACTGCTGAGCTCGCCTTCGAGCTGGCTGGACAGGTTCAGCAGCATCGCCACCGTGGCTGACGGATCGATGTTGCCGTGCGTGGTGCGCCACGCCGTCAGTGCCTCCCGGGCGGCAAACGCCTTCTGCTCGGCAAGCTTGACCGATTCCTCGCTGACCTTCAATTTGTCGGCCACGCCCTTTTCGTTCATCGAGCTGACGAAGTCCTCGGCCAGACCGATCAGCGCCTTCGACAGCGTCGCGGCATCCTCCGGCGAGAACGCGCTCACGCGCAATACGTCGATCTGCTCCAGCGCATTGAACGACACCTGCACCGACGCCTGATAGGCGCGATACAGATCGTCTTCGCTCGAATCTTCGGCAAGGTGGCTGACCGGGTCCATGCCCGCGCGGATCAGGTATTGGCGCAGGCCTACTTTCTTGTCCAGCTGCTGCATGGCGTCGCGCGACTTCAGGAAATCCGCAACGGCCCAACCGTCGACAAAGCCGCCCAGCATGCCGCCCATGTTGCCGGTGGTGAGCAGGCTTGCCGCGCCGCCTCCGCCGCCTTGCTGGCCGGACCCCGATTGCACGAAGAACCGCGACTCGGCCTCGTAGCGCGGCGTCGCGATGCAGAGCACGTAGATCAGCGCGAACACGACCGGCGCAACGACGATGACCGCATTGATCCAACGGTGGCGGCGACGCTCGCGCAGCGCCGACTGCCGCTCGCGACGGCGGCGTTCGATCTCGGACCCGCCTTCAGAGGCCGAGCTGCCCTTCCTCGAAGCCGCCTCCGAAGCCGTCGTCGCCTGTGCCGGATTCGCTCCTTGATCGTCGAGGGGGGAACTTGCTGATGCACTGGTCGAGGTCGTCTTCGATGCTGAGAGCGCTTCGTTCATAAATCAAGCCTTTTAGGCAGTAATCCGCCATCTGATTCTGGCGGTAACTGGAAAAAATGAGTGTCCGGCCAATCAGCCGCTCTTCGAACAGAGCCAGCCAAAGGCGGGTGAAACGGCAAGGTTCGAAAGGGATGGCCCCTTCGATCACGTAGACATCGAACGCCGGCGCCAGCGCCAGTGCGAACGAAAACTCCTGCCGGGCGTAGAGCGGCCAATGTTCCATGGGCTTGGCCAGGACTTTCGGATCGCTGATCAGGTCGGCGACCAGTTCGTACGTGGCGTCCACGTCGATCTCGTACATCTCGCAGACGAAATCGATGATGCTCAGGCCGCTTGCCTTGCCGCGGATGAAGCCTTGCCGGCCGATCGCCCACGAGACGTTTCCGTCGTGCTTGACGAAGCCCTGGCGCGGCGGCCGCAGGCAGCACAAGACGTCGACGATCTGGCGATGCAGCTCGGGCGAATGCGACAGCAAGGCATAGCGCCCGACAGGAATGTCGAGGTCGACATTGGCCAGCAGCGGTTGCCGGCTTCCGAATGCATAGGGTTCGTCAGTGACGCCATTGAGATGAATCATTCTCTTGCCTCACATCGGCTGGACATTGGGACGGGCCAGGCGCTCGGCCGCCAGGGCGACCACCATCAGGAACACCAGCGACGTCAGGAAATAGCCCAGGCTCGCGTCATGCGACTCGTAGGCCTCGAAGTACGCCGAGCGCAGCAGTTGCATGCCGTGCGCGAAAGGCGACCACAGGATCCAGGGGCGCAGGTGCTCCGGCAGTTGCTCCGACACGAAGAAGACGCTTGAGAAGATCTGGAGAAACCGCTCGATCACGGGAGCGAGCCTCAGATAGAAGTGCCAGAACGTCGCGATGGAGCCGAACAGCACCCCCATCGCCGCGCCGCAACACCCCATCAGCACGACGAAAAGAATGAACCCCGCCCAACTTTCCGGCAGCGTGATCAACTCCAACGCGTGCCCCGCGCTGATCAGCACCGCGAACACCACCAGATACACCGACAGGTAGATCAGCGCCTGCACCAGCGCGCACATCAGCGGCGTCACGCCCTGGAAGTTCAGCAAGCCCCGCGCGGATATGTACGCCGCGCTGCTTCGGAAAATGATCTGCCGGAACATGATCCAGGTCGTTGCACCCAGCAGCGAGAACGTCTGCACATCCATGCCCAGGATGTAATGCGTTCCCATCAGGATGTACAAGGACGAGATCAGCGTCAGCAGCACCACCGGGCCGACCAGCGCCCACAGCAACGCGATCCGGCTCTCGCCATGTATCACGCGCAACTGGTAGACGAACAACGCCATCAGCGTGCGCCCGACGGGCCGGACATTGCCGGCGCCGCTTGCGGGATGTCCTTCATGCAAGGCCTGCAAGCGTTGCCGCAAGATCGCAAGATCGCCGGCCTCGCTGCCGGACAGCTCGATCTCCAGCGCAATGTCGTTGCGGGAGGCATGACGGCGCGCTTCGCGCGCCTCGTCCTGCTTGCGCCGCTCCACGCGCCGGGCATGCGCCGCGGCCAAGCGCGCGTCTTCCGCCACCAGCTTGGCCGGCATGTACCCCGGCGCGAACACCGCCACGCCCGCGCGGATATCCTGTTCCAGCAGGCGCACGATCAGGCGCAGGCGCCGCCGTGAAAAATCCGCCAGGGTCTCGTCGACCCGGCTGCTTGCGATCTCGGCATCCAACTCCGCCTGCACGGCCTCGTACACCGCCCGGCGGGCGGCCACGGAGTCGTGCGGCTCGCCCTGAAGGCGGGCGAGCAGCGGCTTGAACAAGACCGCCGGCGTGGCGTTTGCTTCAAACAGGGCAGCGGGATCCAGCCGCCAGGCCGCGACGCCCGCTCCCACCGCGTAGTTGCTGTCCTTGCGGCGCGAGCGCCAGCCCTTGATCCGGTCCTCGTTACTCATCGACACGCTATTGGGAGACGCCGGAACTGGAGCCCGAATCGCTGTCAATGGCCCGCGTGGCGCTGAAGCCGGCGCTCATGGTGACGCGGAAGGCCGACAAGACCTTCTGCACCTGGGTGAACGGCGCATCCGAGATATAGATGGCCTGGCCCTCATGCACGCTGAATTCACGCGCCAGCGCCACCTGCTCCGGCCGGGTCAGGTCGAACTGATAGACGACCGGCAGCAAGTCCGGCTTGCCTTCGGCCCCGGCCTTGGCAGGCGTGAACAGGAACACGGAACGCGGATCCGCGGTCTTGTCGTCAAGCCCCTTGGAATCGGCCAGCGCATCCAGCACCGTGTAGTTGCGCTTGCTGATGGCCACGCGCCCCTGATTGCCCGCCGCGCCCAGGACAGTCAGGTACTCTTTCGAGTCATACGCGGTAATGACATCCCCCGGCCGCAGCAGGATGTCGTTGTTCTGGTTGCGGTAGATATCCGACAACCGCACCGACGCCACCTGGTTGTCGCGCCGCAGGCTGATGACGAGCTGCTCGGGGTTGGTCTGCACGGGCGCCGCTTGCGCCAGCGCGCTGCTCAGGCGTTGCGCGGTCTGCGTGATCGGGAACATGCCGGGCTTGGTCAGGTTGCCCTGCACCGTCACCATCTGCCCGCGCGCGTCCGCAGCGCGCGTGACACTGACGTCGGCGCCGACGACAAGCTTGGCCAGACGCGCAACGATGGCGTCATGCAGCTTGCCCAGCGTCAGGCCCTCGGCGTGGAATTTCCCCAGGATGGGAAAACTGACGTTCCCCGCCCGGTCTATCTCCTGGTTGCCCAGGTCGCTCACGCCCGAGGGGTCCGCGGCGAACACGCCCAGGCCGCCGCGCTCCCACACCTTCACGTTGATGCCGTCACCGGGCACCAGGCTGTCGAATCCAGCCTGCGTCAGGTCCCGGTAGCGCACGGGAAAGTCCGCGACCTCCGGGACCCGGCTCGCCTGCGCGAGCTCACGCGACACGGGCATCACGATGACATCCTTCTCGTCGTGAGCCCCCGTCATCTCGCTCAACATCGGACCGGAACGCGGCAGCTGGCATCCCGAGAGTGAAAGTGCGGCAAGCAGCACCATGGTCAAGCCTGCCTTGCGCCGCAGGCCCGAGGCCGGGACGTTCATTTGCATAAAACCCTTTATTTTCAGAACACCGGAAAAGCAAGCCAGCAATCAGGCCGTCATCCGGCACAGCGGCGCGGCATCCATGCGTTCATCGTTCTCGGACATGGCCATGACCGGCATGCACAGGCCCAGGAACTTGGTCAGCATCGCGTCAAGCGAAAACAGCTTCTGCGCCCGCTCGCGGCTTTGCTGTCGAAGTTGCGCATTGCTGCGCACCCGATCCACCATCGAGGCGACCTTCTCGCAGGCCTCGTGCAGATCCGGGTGATCGACGTCGCTCAGCAGATGACCCGTCTCGTCCTCCACGAAACACTCGCCTGCCCCGCCGGCCGGTGTCGAGATCACCGGCACGCCCAGCAGCTGGGCTTCGATCAGGACGTTCGGCAACCCTTCGTAGCGCGACAGCAGCACGCTGGCATCCATTTGCGAATACCAATAGCCGACGTGGTTCGACAGCCCGACGAGCAATAGCCGGTCCGTCACGCTCAGCTCCTGCGCCAGCGCCTCGATGATGTCGCGCAGGCGCCCGTCGCCGACGATGACAAAGCGGGCTTGCGGGCG